>CAMDGJ010000181.1 GCA_945897545.1 Flavobacterium psychrophilum | reverse complement strand
CTTGTAGTGTATGACTAGTTATTATCACATTCTTATTGTACTATTATTTTTAATTTAGCTTCATCATGTTCTTTGAAAGCATTAGATGATTCCAATAGTAGTTCTAATTCTTCCAAAGTACCAGCATTTAAGGTTGCACTAAATTCTTGTGCGCGCTGTAACATTTTTATATAAGCTAACGGGTCTTGTTGCCTTGTTAATCTTCTTAATGCACCTAAATAATCGTCTCGATATACTGTAGGAATTATGATTCTAGTTTGTTCTGCTTTGACTAATTCAGCATTCATCATTACTCTTGCAATTCTTCCATTACCGTCTAAAAATGGGTGAATTTCACTAACCATAAACATAATATAAGCTGCTTTTGCAAATGGGTCTGTCAATGCTTTATAATAATCAAAACCTTTTATTAAAGTCCCTTTTACTAATTCAAAATCTACAAAAACCGTTTCGCCCGCACGGTTGTTTTTATCTTTAAATACGCCTGGCATTTTTGATGTTCTGGCTTCCAATAGAAATCGATGTCTGTATTGAAGAATAGTAATGAACTCCTCAGCTTTAGTTGGTGTAATATTCATTTCAATTTTATTACTGACCAATTTATACGTTCCTAATATATCGTGAGAATCTTCGTCTCGATTGAACATTGGTGTACCGGTTTCGATGATATTTTTGGCCTCTATAACTTCAAATCGAGTTCCTTCTATATAATTTGAAAAATAGGATTCAAAAAAAGCAAAATTTTTAAAAGCAGCGTTGGTAGTATTTTTATCTTTTACATTTTTAAATTCTCTCTGTTTTAATTCTATAAATAGTATTTCAAACAAATCTATTCGACATTGGTCATACGGATTTCCAAATGCCCGAGCGATTGCGCGTGGCGATGATAATATTTTGGAAGGCTGAGTAGACAATAAGGCACTAATAAGCTTGTTTAATTTTTCAAACTCTTTTTGCAATCCCAATTTATCAGCGATTACTTTTGCATTATCTCTAATTTGATTTAGTCCATCTTCACCTTTTACTTGTGCGATTTTCTCTAGTTTATTTTCTAATTCTGAAATTGAAATCGTTTTAGATTCTGGACCTGTTTTTCTTGATGATTGAAGATTTTCTAAAAAAGCTCTTTCTTGCTGTGCAACAAATAATTCTCCTGAGAATGAATTGTCGCCTTCAATTGCTCCTAGACCTTCCATAAAACGAATTGTTATTCCAGGCAATTCAATTTTTTTGGTATAGGTGTAGGTAACAAATATTTGGCCTGTTGTGGTTGGTTTAAATTCAAGTGCAGAACGATGACTTAATAGGGCGCCCGGATATAAATTACCTAGGATAGAAAAAATATTCCTTTTGATAATAACCTCATCGGTATCGATAAAGTTAGAAGTGAAGATACGAGGAGCAATTTTTTTAATTTTACTTGTACTTTCAAGCAAAGCAATTTGCTTTCTTACTTTTTTATCACTCGAAGAATAAATAATTTCTTGAAGGTGTGTTGGGATAAAATTTTCCATTACTGGTGTTTTGCATAAACAAAAATATATTTTATTTTCCACTAAAAGATAATTTTTGGTCTTTTTTTTCCATTATAAATGAAATACGGTTTAAAAGTAGGCGTTTTGGTTTAGTATTTACATATCCACTAAATAATTTAGGTTAATTTGCAATTAAAAAAGTTACGATTAAATCATTCCAAATTTTGCTAGTAACTCACGGTTTAGTATATATCAATGTGCAAAATATAAAATTCCAATTGATATTTAATGAAAAAATAGTATTTAACAAAAAACAGTATATTATAGTCAAATTTTCTTTCAAAAAAAGAACACAAAACCCTACACTATTTTTAAGAAAAATACCTTTTTAAGGCAAAAAAAGGGTGAAAATTAATAAAAAAATTAAATTATAACCCCAATAGAATTAAATTACAAAACCCGACTCACAGTCAATCCATCTCGGATAGGCAATAAAACGGTTTCAACTCTTGAATCATTTTTCAATAAAAGGTTGTAGTCTAATAATATTTTGGTACTGATGTCTTTTGGATTTAAGGGTTCGAGAACTTTTCCGCTCCACAACACATTGTCCGAAAGAATTATACCGCCTTTATTCATTTTTGGAACAATCAATTCAAAATAATTGATGTAATTTTCCTTGTCGGCATCAATAAAAATTAAGTCAAATTTTAATTCCAAAGTTGGAATAATATCCAAAGCTTCGCCAAGATGTTGAATAATTTGATTTCCCCAAGGCGATTTGTCAAAATGTTTGCGCTGAAAATCGACCAATTCTTCCTTGATGTCAATCGTGTGAAGCATTCCGCTTTCCTGCATTCCTTCGCATAAACACAAAGCCGAATAGCCCGTGAAAGTCCCGATTTCGAGAATGTTCAAAGGACGAATCAACTTAGATAACATGCTTAAAACTCGTCCTTGAAAATGGCCGCTGAGCATTCGTGGCAATAGTATTTTCTGATAGGTTTCTTTGTTTAAAGCCGCCAAAAGTGCCGGTTCTTTTTCAGAGTGTTGCTCGATATAATCTTCTAGTTCTTGGGAAATGAAGTGCATTATTTTAGTTTAAAATTACTCGAATCTTGGTAGTTATTCCAAAATCGCAACAAATAAATGGTTTGGTTTTCAATGGAATAATAAAGTGTAATTTGCTTTATAACAACTATTTTGTAAACATTAGGATAATCAGATTTAATAAAAAGCTCATTCTCTTTTGCTAATAAATTTAGAGAATATTCAATTTCATGGATGAAATTTAAGACTTCTTTTTCAGACCAGTGGCTTTCAAGATATTCAATATTTTTCCAATAATCATTTTTGGACGCTAAAGTCCATTTAATTTTCATTCTTAAAATATTTGGGATACCTTTTTTTTGTTTCTTCCATTACTAAATCGTGAGGAATGGTTTGCTGGTTAGCGACTTGAATGAGTGCTTCATCTATAGCTTTTTTTTCTAAGAATGTCATCGAATTTTGGCTTGTCTTATCTGATGCTTCTTCATTCAAATAATTATCAAAAACCGATAAAACGATACGTAATAATCGTTCGTCGGCATTTTCGATATGCAATTGAATTTTCTGTTTTAATTCTGGAAGTCCCATGCCTTTTGGTTTTGCGAAAACAAAGTTACAAAATATAATTTGAAGGGTCGAAAAATTCAATATAAATCAAAATTGTAATTAACTTTGCACGATGATGGAGAAAAAAGACATTCGAGCCTTATCAAAAGAACAAATACGTGATTTTTTTGTTGCCAATGGCGATAAACCTTTTCGTGGAAACCAAGTCTACGAATGGTTGTGGAGCAAAGGCGCTCATAGTTTTGAAGATATGACCAATGTTTCAAAAACCACTCGTGAAATGCTCGAAAACCATTTTGTTATCAATCATATCAAAGTCGATACCATGCAACGAAGTGAAGACGGAACAGTAAAAAATGCGGTTCGTTTGCACGATGGTTTGGTGGTAGAAAGTGTGTTGATTCCGACGAATACACGAACAACAGCTTGTGTTTCAAGTCAAGTAGGTTGTAGTTTGGATTGTAATTTTTGCGCCACAGCACGATTGAAAAGAATGCGAAATCTGGAGCCTGCCGAAATTTACGATCAAGTAATTGCCATTGACAAAGAGAGTCGTTTATATTATAATCATCCGTTGTCGAATATTGTTTTTATGGGAATGGGCGAACCGCTTATGAATTACAACAATGTGTTAAAGGCAATCGAAATGATAATTTCTCCAGAAGGTTTAGGGATGTCTCCCAAGAGAATTATGGTCTCCACTTCTGGAGTGCCTAAAATGATTAAGAAATTAGCTGATGACGAGGTGAAATTCAAGTTAGCCGTTTCTTTACACTCAGCTATTGACGAAATAAGATCCCGGATTATGCCGTTTAGCACTAATTTTCCGCTGGCTGATTTGCGTGAAGCACTGGAATATTGGTATAAAAAAACCAAAAGCAAAATTTCTTATGAATATGTGGTTTGGAAAGACATCAATGATAATAAGGAATCGATAGATGCACTTGTAAAATTCTGTAAATATGTGCCATGCAAAGTCAATTTAATTGAGTACAATCCTATTGATGATGGCGAATTTCAGCAAGCGTCAGATGAGTCGGTAAATGCATATATAAAAGCATTAGAAGCAAGCGGAATTGTAGTCAAAGTGAGGAGAAGTCGCGGAAAAGATATCGATGCTGCCTGTGGTCAATTAGCAAATAAAGAAGTATAAGTATACGTCCCAATTCACATTGGGACGTATATGTTTTTTTGTTACTTTTTCAGAATAATTTCTACGGCGACATCTTTGAAAGTCATCGTAGCCTTATTATCGCATTCTCCATTTCCATAATCAAGTGCACCGGTAATCAAATCATTTTTTGCAATGTCAACAATTCCTGAAACTGGAAAAGGCATTTTACAACTCATTTTAAACAGAAGCGCTTGCATTGGTATTGTTTTAAAAGTATATTTTGATCCATCAGGAAAGGTTGTTGTATGATATCCCCAAACTTTGAAAACATTATCTTCCCAATTTCCTATTGTTGCAAAACCTTCTACCATTTCACGGACCCTTGTCCCCGTTCTACTATAAATTGTTCCGTCTGCCGCGGTAATTTTCAAGTCAATTGAATGTGTTGTCACAGGATGATTATCCGCTAATAAATCGGAGCTTTTTAGTTCATAGGTTATCGTTTTACTGCCTTCAATTAATTTATTATTGTGATAAAAACCTTCTAATTTGTATGAAATAGTTTTTATAGGCGTAGTAAAGTCTTTAGAAAAGCTAATGATGATTTTTCCTTTTAATACATTCCCGTTTGGCATTGCGCAGCCTTGAGTTCCAAAATCTATAGTTCGCGTCCAAGTAGTATTAGTAACATCTACAATAACTTTAGCGCAGACTGGCAACATACTTTTAATAGGAGTACTAGTTTTAGCAGAGATGCTTTTTTGCAAGTTAAACTGGTCTTCAGCAATGATGGAGACATCATCGACTGTGGCATCAATTTCGGTGTTAATAATAGTTTCATCAGCTGAGATTGTGCTTGATGTTGCAGCTTCATTAACTGGTTCATTGGTACAACCAATAAAAATAGCCATTGAAAGCACTGAGACGAATAATAAAAATTTAGTTTTCATAATAATTAAATTTTAGGTTTAATTATTTGATTGAGAAATTAAAAAAAGGTTTAAATGGGACTTCAAATCTATGCAAAAAACAGAGTTTAATTGTGTATTTGGCTTATAATTTATGAACTACTCATTTTATGATGGTTTTGTTTAGCAATAGATAACTTAGAAGTACCGTTTTTATTGTAAAACTGTTTCTATAAGAAGAGGTGTGAGGTGTACGATTGTATTCATTATTTAACAAAATAAAACATTCAATAATCACATTTACTTAACTAAAGTCTATAGCGTTTTTTAATCCGAAAGCAGTACATTTGAACTGTAATGAATATCACCTCTCAAATAAAACAGCCTATTTTTAACGAGATGGAACTTTTTGAAAAAAAGTTCCATGAATCGATGACTTCAAAAGTGGCTTTACTGAACAGAATCACCTATTATATTGTGAATCGAAAAGGAAAACAAATGCGCCCAATGTTTGTTTTCTTGACCTCCAAAATGGTTTCGTCAGGAATTGTAAACGAAAGAACGTATCGTGGCGCTTGTGTAATAGAGCTGATTCACACCGCTACATTGGTGCACGATGACGTGGTTGATG
>CAMDGJ010000180.1 GCA_945897545.1 Flavobacterium psychrophilum | reverse complement strand
AATCTTGTAATTGAAAAGTAGTCCACATAGCAGGTGCATACAAATGCTGCATAATTATCGCCTTATTGATATGTGCTTCACAAAACTGCGGCGCCTTTCCGGACTCACCTAAAATATGATTGTAAAAAGACTGTGTTTGATGTGCATTTTCTTCCCACCATCCTCTAATGGTACTCATATCATGTGTAGAAGGCGTTACAACGCTTAAATACGGCGCGTCTTTTGGATGGAAAAACTGCGTATGCGGATTTTTTGGCATCCGCTGAATTTCTAAACTTAATAAGCCTAATTGATGCATGACATCTGGCACACAAGAAGGTACAAGACCAAGGTCTTCGCCACAAACGAGCATATTGGTTACACGCTTAAGTGCAGGTAGTTTATTAAGGGCTTCTTTTTTCCAAAAATCATCCTGTCTTCTAAAAAAATAATCGACGTATAATTCTTTTAGTTGGTGCTGCACCGCTTGATCTAGTCCTTTAAATGCAGCCGTATTTTCGATGCCAAACCGCAAATGATAAAAGGGTCCACCCGCGTATGCTTTTTCTTTGGCCTCAATAAATAATACATTGCTTATTACATTAAATAAACCCTGCTTTATTTTTTGATGATAATCAGAAATAGGTAAAGCCGAAAAATGTTTTTCAACCAAACGCTGGGTTGCAAAAGCTGATTTTAAAGTATACTTTCCAAAACCATCATACATTAAAAACTCAGCTTTTACCACTTCATTATCGTAACCAAAATAATCCCACAACACTTTATCTGTAATGATAGGCTTAGCAAAGTCTTGCGCACTGATATAAATACCACGCTCCTTTAATTCATTTTCATGAACAGGAATAGCAGGAACAAAGTGCCCCAAAATTCCTTCAACAGCGTCCATAGGTATACTCCAAATTCTAAAGAAACCTAAAATATGATCAATTCTAAATGCATCAAAATACAAACTCATTTGCTCGAAGCGCTGCTTCCACCATGCAAAACCATTGGTGGTCATCTCTTCCCAATTGTACGTGGGGAAACCCCAGTTTTGCCCAGCTACAGCAAAATCATCGGGAGGAGCACCGGCTTGCATACCCATGTGAAATAAATTAGGATGTTGCCATGCATCAACGCCAAATCTGTAAACACCAATGGCAATATCTCCTTTTACAATCACGCCGTTTTCATGCGCATATGCAGTAGCTTCTCTTAATTGAACATCAAGTAAGTACTGAATAAAATAATATTTTTCTATAATTAATTTTACTGCTGCATCGGGTTCAACCAAAGATTTAAAATCTGATTCTGAATAGGTATTATGTGTTGGCCATTGATTAAAATCGATGGTGCCATATTTATCCCTACAATAACAAAACGCAGCATACGGTTCTAACCAGTGCTGGTGCTTGGTATAAAAATCTTTAAACCCTTTGCTAGCAAGCGATTTTTCACCTATTAACGCATATACCTCATCTAAAATCTGGTACTTTATTTTTACTACTTCTTCATAATCAACAACAGTAAGTGCATTTAGTTTTTGCTTCGCGTCACTAAGTTTTGCAATTAAATTTATATTAGAAGTAGGAATTAAAGTATCTAGGTTTAGATAGATTGGATGTAACGCAAATGCAGAAATAGCTGCATAAGGGTAAGAGTCTTTCCATGAATGCGTTGCGGTGGTATCATTAATGGGCAGTAATTGGATTTTTTTAAGTCCTACTTTTTTTGCCCAGTCTACTAACAATTTAATATCCGTAAACTCTCCCACGCCTAGTCCGTTTTTAGATCGCAAACTAAAAACAGGAATAGCTACACCTGCTCCTTTCCATGTATCGTTGGGCAAATAGGTGAAGCCATCATTTACCACAATGAATGTATTTGCACTTGGTGCATCTACAAGTATTCGGTTGCTTCCATTTTCAATTACAACAAATGACTTTTTTACAACATCATATACCCCGTACTTGTATGAAATTGGAAAGGTAGCTTTTGATAAATCAAGTGATACCGAAAAATAGTCTTCCCCATCGTTTCGTGAAAGTAAAATTGGATCTTTTGCATCCCATGCACGCAAATGTTTGTTATCACCTAATAAACAAATTGTTTGTGTTGGGGTTAATAATGGACTCTTTACTTTTAACTGATGGGTAGTATTTTTTGGTACTACTACATCCATGGTAGCATAACTATTTTTCAAAAGCACATTTTTAAAAGGCTCTGTATAAAAAGCATTCTCGAAATATCCAGCAGCATTCCAACTATCTACAAATGAAACAGCTGTAGCCTTTATTTTGGAAGGGTTAAAGCTTTTATCATTCCCACCCCAATCATAACTAATGGTTCCATCTGCATTTTTAATAACGTATTGGTAGCTAATGCTTTCATCTACTATGTCTTTAGATCCAAATGAAATAGATAGATTCCAGAAATTTTCGTTGAAATATTGAAGCGGAAAGGCTTTTTCGATGTCATTGTTTCCTAAAAGTGGATGATTTCCAACCACATAAATAGTTTGACCAAACTGTGTTGTAAACCTTAATTGAAACACCAACGTAAAACCTATAGCCTTCTTTGAAACAAGACTATACGTAGATGTTACATCTACCGCTTTAGCAGTAAGGGTATCCAAATTCTTTTCCTTGGCCAACACAATCGTTTTATTGCTCGCTAAATTAATAAACAATGTGTAATTATCACACAATAGTTTTAAAAATTTAACCAATTATCATGTCGGCCCCTTTTTCGGCAATCATGATGGCAGCAGCGTTGGTATTCCCAGAAACAATGGAAGGCATTATAGAGGCATCAATCACGCGTAAATTAGCCACTCCATGCACTTTAAGTAAATGATTTACAACAGCTTGTGTGTCATTCCCCATTTTACAAGTACCTACTGGATGGTATAGGGTTTCGAGTGATTTATTGATGTGTTCATTGATAATTTGATCAGAAACTGGTGCTTTTGGAAGTAGCATTTCACCATCTCTATACGCATCAAAAGCAGGCGAATGGAGCACTTCAATGGCCTTTTTTAGGCCTTTAACAAGCATTGTCCGGTCATCAATATCAGATAATGGATTGAGTTGGATGCTAGGCGGTTCCGATGGATTTGAAGATTTTAGCTTAACCTGACCCCTACTTTTTGGGTGGAGTATAATAGACATAATTGAAAATCCACTGTAGGTAGGATACGTATTAACATTATAAATATCTGTACTATAATCAGGTTTGATGGTAAGTGGCACAAAATGGAACTGGATATTAGGCTGCCCTTCTCCCAAACTTCCATCCTCCTCAATTTTTAAAAAAGCATTGGCTTCGAGCGGACTATTGGATAATGGTCCTGTTTTAAACAATACATGTTGTACCCCTGCCATCACCATTTTAGTGGGTTTTAAAAGATCATTCCCTGTTGGAACGCTAGCTAATGCACTTGCGCCACTCCAAACATGGTCTTGTAAATTTTTTCCAACACCTGGTAAATGTTTTACTGTAATAATACCATGCTTAGAAAGCTCATTGGTATCACCAATACCAGATAACATTAATATTTGTGGAGACTGAATCGTTCCAGCAGAAATAATGACTTCCTTATTACAATTATAAATTTCAGTTTGTGCATTTTTATTTTTTACCTCTACCCCAACTGCAACGCCTGATTCAAACAAAACTCTTTTAACAAATGTATGCGTTAAAATAATTAAATTTTTTCTTCTACGCACTGGCTTTAAAAATGCTGCAGCTGCACTATGACGTTGGTTATTTTTAATAGTAAACTGCAAAAGAGACGCCCCTAATTGTTCAGCACCATTATAGGCTGGATTGCTTTGTATCCCTTGCTCTGCGCAGGCTTCAACAAAAGCCGTTGCAACATTAGAAGGTGAAGCGGCATGTGTTACATGCATAGGGCCATCCTTTCCATGAAATTCATCATCAAAATTTTGATTGTTCTCCGACTTTTTAAAATAAGGAAGTACCGATGCATAATCCCAACCCTCATTACCAAGTGCAGCCCAATCATCATAATCTTTTTTATTGCCTCTCACATAAGCCATGGCGTTGGTGGCACTAGAACCGCCTAGTACTTTTCCGCGCGGAATAAATAATCTTCTATTGTCAATTGCTTCAGAGGGCTCTGTCCAAAATGCCCAATCAACTTCTGTGTTATTTAATTTTGAATAAGCCCCCGGTATATTAATTTCCATTTTAGAATCGGGTCCGCCCGCTTCTATTAATAATACTTTATGCGCTGGATTTTCCGACAATCGATTTGCCAAAACACAGCCCGCCGAGCCTGCTCCAATAATTATATAATCATATAACATACTTAAATATAATAAAAAAGACAAAAGGACGTATTTTTAGGCCCAACTATGACGGAGAAGAAAGCACATCCACTTGTAATATACACAGACGGTTCATCAAGAGGTAACCCAGGCCCTGGAGGTTATGGCGCCATTTTAATTTGGGGCGAAAAAGTAAAGGAACTCTGGGGTGGTTACAAATACACCACCAACAACCGCATGGAGTTAATGGGTGTGATTCAAGCACTCATGGCTGTTACCAAAAAAAATATTCCCATTACCATTTATACCGATAGTCAGTACATTGTAAACAGTGTAGAAAAAAAATGGCTTGACAACTGGATCAAAACCAATTTTAAAGGCGGTAAAAAAAATAAAGACCTCTGGCTAACTTATGTAACCCTCGCCAAAGATTTTACCATCAAATTTGTTTGGGTAAAAGGCCACGCCGATAATACATACAATAACCGTTGTGACGAACTTGCAACCGCCGCCGCAGACGGGAACGATTTATTAGATGATGATGGGTATGAGGGATAAAAAAATGGGATGACCAGCAGATTGCCAATCATCCCATGTATGAACTAGGGGGATTAGTATATTTATTTTTTTATTGGGGCTACCGGTTCAACCTGCGTTTTTAATTGCGTAATAATTTCTGATTGCAAACTATCAATAGACTTTGTAACAAAAACTCCTTCTTGATGCGATATATTGCTATTGTCAACGATCTGACGAATCACAGATAATTTTTGATAGTGCTTATTAATTTCTGCTTCAGTAAATTTTAATACAAAAGTTTTTTCTGCTACAAAAGCAGTTAAACAGGTAATACCAATGCCAAGTAAAATTCCTTTAAATAAATTGTTTGAAGATTTCATGATATTTATTTTATTGAGTCGTTAATTTGTAATTGTTACTATAGAAAACCTTATTGCCTACTTTCACATAGGTTCTCACATAATAGATAGTGGCCGCTGTTAATCCAGTTATACTAGACGTAAATGAACCAGAAGTGATAGCTGCATCAGCAAGTTTATCACCAGCAATAGTTGGATCTGGTGTAACACTCCAACATACCCCCCTTTCAGTAATATTATTATAGCTACTTGAAATTGAAGATGAAATGGACGCGGAAGTACTGGTTATGTTAGATACCGTTCCACCAGCAATTTTTGGAATAGGCACTTTTCCTTTTACCCAGTTAGATGCATTTCCCGACATAGAAAAATTATACAAACTATACACAACTTCTAATTGACCATCTGTGTAAATGATATTATAATTTCCTGTCGAGAATGTCCCACTTATTGCAGCAGAAGGTGTAAGTGTATAAATCCCAATTGGATCTGTTGCAGCATTTCCGCCACTTGCAGTTAATGTTACTGATCCGATGGTTTCACCATTCATGAGTCCAGTTGCAGTAAAATTAGAACTGCCCACTCCTATTGTTACGGTTGACCCATAAAACTTTTGAATATTTTTGGCTGTTACTGTTAACGGT
>CAMDGJ010000179.1 GCA_945897545.1 Flavobacterium psychrophilum | reverse complement strand
CATACCACTTTGGGCAACTCCAGGACGAATGATACTTGAAGCAGCAACAAGTGTTTTGTAATTATCGCATTTTAATCGTCGCAACAAACCACGCATTGCTGGACTTTCTATATAAAAGCAACCTATTGTTTTGCCAATACTCAAAAATTCGTTGCATTTGATTTCATTTTTTGATAATGATATGTCAGTGATGTCAATTTTAATTCCTCTATTTTTTTCAATGATTTTAACTGCTTCATCAATTGTTCCAAGTCCGCGTTGACTGAGGATATCGAATTTTTCAAAACCAATATCTTCAGCAACGTGCATATCAAATTGAACAATAGGAAAACCTTTCGGTGGCATTTCTAGCGCTGTAAAATTGGTAATTGGTTCTTCAGAAATGATGATTCCACAAGAATGCATACTGCGTTGGTTTGGATATTTCTCGAGCATCATTCCGTATTCCTCGACATATTTCACCACCGAATTACTTTCTCTTTGTCGTCCTTTGGCTTTTGATAAACCATCCAATTCGTCTTTTGATAATCCGAAAACTTTACCTACTTCTCTAAAAATAGATCGGTATTTAAATTCGACATTGGTACCACAAAAGGCAACGTGATTGGGATCAAATCGTTTAAAAATATACTCTAAAATAAAATCACGTTCGCGCCAGGACCAATCGATATCAAAATCGGGGGGACTTTTTCTATTTTCGTTTAGAAATCGTTCAAAATATAAATCCAACTCAATAGGACAAATGTCTGTAATTCCGAGGCAATAACTCACAATGCTATTGGCACCACTACCCCGCCCCACGTGCATAAAACCTTGACTTTTGCTGTATTGAATAATGTCCCAAGTAATTAGAAAATAGCCGCCAAAGTTCAAATCATTGATTACTTTAAGCTCTTTGATTACTCTGGCTTGGGCTTCTTTATTATCATTTCCGTACCGTTTTTTTAATCCACTTTTTGCTAAATTTTCCAATAATAAACGGTCGCCTTCCTTACTTTTAGTATAGAATTTTTTATTTCGTGGAGTCTTAAACTCGAATTCAAAATTACATTGATCAATCAGTAATTCGGTGTTTTTGATAATTTCGGGATAGTCGTTGTATTTTAAAATCAATTCATCACAATTAACCATTACTTCGGTTGTTTTGCAAATATCGTCTTCGGTCAATTTTGATAATAAAGTGTTGTTGTCGATGGCACGAAGAATGCGATGTAAATTGAATTCCTTTTTGGTTCTGAAAGTAACTGGTTGCAGGATAACCGATTTCTGAATTATAGATTTCCATTCGGGTTTGAATAATTTGATAACTTCTTCTGGGCGAATGCCAATGTATTCAAAATTCCGTAAGTCGCTAGGAATATTGCTGGTTGGATAAATAACAAATACGTTTTCGAATGCTGGTGCAACAATTGGTAAATTGGTTTTAGATAGATTGTGATGGGTTAGCAAACGGCACATTTCGCCAATCCCTTTTTGGTTTTTGGCTAAGCCAATAAAAAGCAGTTGGTTGTCTTGTTTGAACTCAACTCCTACTATTGGTTTTATATTGGCTTCTTTGCATTGTTTGGTGAAGTCATAAATGCCAGTAACGGTGTTGATATCTGTTAATGCCAATGATTTCAGCCCACAAATTTTAGCTTGTTCGATAAGTGCATCGAGCGGAATTGTTCCGTAGCGCAGGCTGTGAAAAGAATGGCAGTTGAGGTACATTTTGAAAGATTTCAGATTTTAGATTTCAGATTGAAGGTTATTGATATTTGAAATTTATATTTTGGTTCGCGTTAGGGATTACTTCACTATACTTTTATTTTCATTGGAGTTCAGTGAACTTCGTTTGAAAGGAAAATCCTTTTTGACAAACCTATAAGGTTTTGAAAACCTTATAGGTTTGTCAAAAAGATTGGAATGATAGCCCGACCCGTAGGGAAACGCCATACTAATTTTACTTTATTTTTTGTTTAATAATTGTACCCGAACACCGGGAAACAGCATCGAAACCAAACCTATTTTTAATTTTATCAATAGCTTGATAAAGTGAAAGCATTTCGGTAGTGTCTTCGAACATATTGATTTGATAGGTGCCGCGAACTAGTCCTGTAAAACGTATACCGACTAATCGCAAACGCATTCTTCGGATATATAGTTTTGCAAACATCTCGATTGCCGTTTTTGTTAAAATATGGTCAAAAGATGTATAGGGTATTTTGATTTGTTTGGTTTCGGTATCAAAATTATTGTACCGAATCTTAATCACAACGGTCGAGGCTAAAAAGCCTTCTGAACGCAATTGATAGGATAGTTTTTCGACCATTCCTGTAATTAAAGATTTGATATTGTAAATGTCAATAGTATCGGTTTCAAAAGTATGTTCGGTTGAAATCGATTTTCTCTCGGTATATGGTTCTACAGGATTGTTGTCTATTCCGTTGGCTTTTTTCCAAATTTCAACACCATTTTTACCGATCATTTGTTGTAAAACTTCGACTGGCATTTGCGATAATGTCTGGATATTTCTAATTCCAATTCTGGATAATAATTGAAAGGTAACATCGCCCAACATTGGTATTTTTTGGATTGGTAGTGGGTTGAGAAATGGTCTCACATTGGTTTCGATTATCTCTAATTTCCCAAAAGGTTTGGCTTCTCCTGTACCAATTTTAGAAACCGTTTTATTAACTGATAGTGCAAAACTTATGGGCAAACCACTTTCTTTTATGATTTTTGAGGATAATTCAGATGTCCATTTGTAGCAACCAAAAAATTTATCCATTCCGGTTAGGTCTAAATAAAATTCATCGATACTAGCTTTCTCAACTATTGGAGCTACTTCTTTTAAAATAGCAGTTACTTCGTGTGATTTGTTAGAATAGAATTCCATATCTCCCCTAACTACAGATGCTTGCGGGCAAAGTCTGAGAGCGTATTTAATAGGCATTGCCGAACGAACGCCAAATTTTCGAGCTTCGTAAGAACAGGATGCTACCACGCCACGATCAGAACTGCCGCCAACAATAATGGGCAAACCAATCAGTTTTGGGTTGATTAATCGTTCGCAGGAAACAAAAAATGTGTCCAAATCCATATGTACTATTGCTCTGCTCATAAGCCTCCCCAACCCTTCCAAATGAGGGGCTTTTGTTGTGGTTGATATTGATGGTTAGTGTTGAATTTCATTATGATTATTTGGTTTTTTTTTAAACAAGTTTTAGGTTTTAGGTTTCAATTCCCCTTTAGGGGCTTGCTTCGTCAATTCGCTATCGCTCGTGTGTGGGCTTTTTTTTTACAAAATTATTTCATTTTGTATCAAATAGTATTATCTTTGTTGATATAAATTGTATCAATGTCTATATTCTCAGATAACATCCGATTATTGCGAAATCAAGTAGGAATTTCGCAACAAAAACTCTCCGATGATTTAATAATCACTAGAGTGCGATTTGCTAAATATGAAGAAGGCAAAAGCGAACCTCCATTTGAAATTCTGAAAAGAATTTCAAAATACTTTCACGTCAGTATTGATATTTTGATAAATGTAGATTTACAAAAAATACCATTGGATAGCTTATTGAAAATGGAAGATAATAGACTTTTGCTACCAATTATAATTGATAAATCGGGAAGAGATTACATTGAAATTTTGCCTTACAAGGCCAAAGCAGGTTATTTAAGCGGTTATAGTGATCCAGAATTTATAGAAAAATTGCAACAGATGCATTTGCCATTTTTAACTAAAGGAAAGTTTAGAGCTTTTCCTATTGAAGGCGATTCGATGCCACCACACAATGACAAATCTTTTATAGTTGGCAAATACATTGAAAAGTTAGCGGATATAAAAGATGGGAAAACCTATGTTGTTTTGAGTAGAAACGACGGAATTGTATATAAGAGAATTTATAGAAAACCCAAAAGAGAGACTATTTTTGTATTTCATTCTGATAACATTGGATATAAACCCTATGAAGTAAAAGCCAATGAAATACTTGAGATTTGGGAACACGTTTGTAGTTTCTGCACCCAAGAATTTCAACCGGACGATTTAGGAGTCATGAATGTAAAAGAGATGTTTCAACAATTGCGTTTAGAAATTAGTGAATTAAGGAAAGTTTAGAGGCTGATTTGTTTAGTAAAATTATTCTCATCAATTATCCTGAAAAAGCAGTTTTAGATAAAATTATATAAAAATTAGGATTTGAAAAATATTGGCATAAAAAAACTCCACTATTTCTAATGAAGTTTTTTGTGGGCGATGAGGGGTTCGAACCCCCGACCCCCTCGGTGTAAACGAGGTGCTCTGAACCAGCTGAGCTAATCGCCCTTATTGGGTCTGCAAATATACAATTAGAACTAACAATTACAAGAGAAATAAAATAAAATTTAAAAAAAAACTTCAACAATCGTTAATACTATGGTCTAACACTTTATAAAGCAAACAAAATAAGGTATTATTTTGGCTTGCTTTGTTGTTAATCTTACATTTGCACCAAAACATAAATTAATGGGTCGTTTTAAAGAAAATGATTTACCAAAATCAAAAATCACTGCATCTTCGCTCAACAAAGCAAAAATTATTTTTAAATACTCTGGTCCAAATAAATGGAAATTTTATGTCGGTCTTCTGTTTTTATTACTAACCAGCGTAACTGCACTTGCCTTTCCTAAATTTATGGGAATGCTAGTGGATTGTGTTAATAAAAAAGACAGTGCTTTGGCAAACCAAATTGCCCTAGGATTAGGATTAGTTTTAGTATTACAATCTGTTTTTTCGTTTTTTAGGCTTTCCCTTTTTGTGAATTTTACCGAAAATACTTTGGCCAATGTTCGCATTGCACTTTATACGAATCTGATCAAATTACCTATGTCCTTTTTCTCGCAAAAAAGAGTTGGGGAACTCAATAGCCGAATAAGTAACGATATTGGCCAAATCCAAGATACACTCACCACTACAATTGCAGAATTTTTACGCCAATTCATTTTAATCATTGGTAGCTTCATTATGCTAGCCAGTATCAATATCAAATTGACAATTATGATGGTTTCTGTAGTGCCCTTAGTTGGGGTTGCTGCAGTAATATTTGGTCGTTTTATCCGAAAATATTCTAAAAAAGTACAAGATCAAGTTGCCGAAAGTCAGGTTGTTGTTGAGGAAACTATGCAGGGAATTAGCATCGTAAAAGCATTTGCTAATGAATGGTATGAAATTACTCGATACAAACAAAAAATAGCAGATCTGGTAAAAGTTGCCATTAAAGGTGGGCAATTTAGAGGCTACTTTGCTTCATTTATAATCATTTGCTTGTTTGGAACAATCGTCGCAGTAGTGTGGTACGGCGTTCATTTGAGCATTCAAGGCGAAATTACCGTTGGCGAATTGTTTACCTTTATTCTTTACTCCAGCTATGTTGGAGCCTCTTCTGGCGGTATTGCTGAGTTGTACGCGCAAATGCAAAAAGCCATTGGTGCAACAGAGCGCGTTTTTGAGCTTTTGGAAGAAACACCAGAAAAAATCAATACCACTTTAGAAACACAAAACAATCAAAAAATAAAAGGAAATGTCGCTTTTGTTAACGTTGCCTTTAGCTATCCTTCTCGTAAAGAAATTCAAGTATTGAAAAAGGTAAACTTTACCGCTTCTTTTGGACAAAAAATCGCCATTGTGGGACCAAGCGGAATGGGGAAATCTACAATTGCATCGCTTTTGCTTCGTTTTTATGATGCCAATGAAGGTGAAATTTTGGTTGATGGAAAAAATATCACCGACTATGAATTAGAAAATCTTCGGGGTAATATGAGTATTGTTCCCCAAGATGT
>CAMDGJ010000178.1 GCA_945897545.1 Flavobacterium psychrophilum | reverse complement strand
ATAGTTTCATCCGATTTAAACTGGCTTTGACTGAAGATGTACCTACCATAAAACCGTACCAAGAAGCATTATGGGCTGAACTCGCTGATGGCAATTCGGACGATATTCTACCATCGCTTCAAATCATCGAAGGCGTGCACGCTCGTTGGGTTATACTTCTGAAAAGCCTTAGTTCAACAGAACTAAAACGACAATTTATTCACCCTGCCGATATTAGAATATCAAGTTTAGACCAAACAATCGGACTTTATACTTAGCACTGCAACCACCATTTGGCACATATTGAACAGGCTTTATTGCAAAGAGGACAGTTTTAAAAAATGAATATATTAGGTTTATGAAAAAAACATACATTTCTAATGAACAGACCTATTTGCACCATTAAGACAGTTAAGAAAATTAAGTTTTGCATTCTCCTTAATGACACTTAATTTACTTAATGGTTTGAAAAAAAAGAATGTTTACACCATATTGAGTAAAAAGAAAAAATATGACAAAAACATGCCTGGAATGTGGAGACAAAATTGTGGGTCGCGAAGACAAAAAGTTTTGCAGCGATGGTTGCCGCAATGCCTACAACAACAAAATAAATAAAGACAGTACTAATTTTATGCGCAACGTGAACAACAAATTGCGCAAAAATTACCGAATTCTCTCAGAATTGAATGTCGATGGGAAAGCCAAAACCACCAGAGCTAAACTATTGAGCAGAGGATTTGATTTTGAGTTTTTTACCAATATTTTGAACACTAATACGGGAAATACCTATTACTTTGTTTACGACCAAGGGTATCGTATTTTAGAAAGCGACTTTTATATGCTTGTTAAAAAAGAATTCTAGCTCCCAAATCTACTACTATTATGAAAAGAAGTTACTCCTCTATCTTATCCGTGTTGTTTATCCTTGGATTCCTTGCATTTACCTTCTTCACTATGATGCCCCAATGGAAATCCGATGACGACGCTCCTCTTGCTGAGTTTTCAACCAAAAGAGCTTTGGCACAAGTCAAGAACATTTCCCAAAATCCGCATTTTGTTGGTTCTGAGAATCACGATCTAGTCGCTAATTATTTGGTAAAAGAACTGCAAAATATGGGGTTGGAAACTTCTATTCAAGAAGGTTTTGCCTTTTCGGGTTGGGGAACTTTGACCAAATGTAAAAACATCTTAGCCAAAATAAAAGGGACAAATAGCGATAAAGCTTTGCTATTACTATCGCATTACGACAGCGCACCACATTCTTATTCTAGAGGTGCAAGTGATGCAGCTTCAGGCGTGGCTACAATTCTCGAAAGTGTTCGCGCTTTTACTTACACTAAAAAACAACACAAAAACGACATCATTATTCTGTTTTCAGATGCCGAAGAATTGGGTTTGAATGGTGCAGCACTTTTTGTAACGCAACATAATTGGGCAAAAGAAGTGGGTTTGGTGCTGAACTTTGAAGCCCGCGGAAGTTCTGGACCAAGTTATATGTTGATGGAAACTAATGGGGGGAATGCAAGATTGGTCAAAGAATTTTCGGCTGCAGATGTCAAATATCCTGTTTCATGCTTAAGATTAAACGAAAAAGATGCAAAACAGCTATACGAATGGGCCGATCAATGGGTTTTGGTAGATGATGAAAACGTGAAATTTAAAGGAACACCCGTACTCATTTTTGGAAGTTATCCTTTTGGCAAACCAAAACCTTGGTTACAACTCGTAGAAAATCCAAAAGCATTGACTATTTCTGAAAGTGAAATGGAGAAAATTACTATCCCATATTTTGAAAGAACAGGAAAAAAGAAAGAAGGGCTACTTTAAATCTGTTTTTAAAATCCTTTTGCGCATTCTATTTTTCGATAATAACACAATTAGTATTCTCTCTTGTAGTTGGTTGGGATTCATTTAAAAATATACTTCAAAAACATTTTTGTAGAAAAAGAGGTATTTGTTAATCAAAAAAATAAACTTTTGATTTTTGTATTATTAATTTTTTTATTTTTAACAAATATTTTGTGTCTTATAATCAATTGTTTAGATTCTTTTTACACCTAATTTAAATCCTATGAGAAAAATTTTATTGATTCTTTTAGCCACCTCACAACTATTGACTTCCTGCAAGAAAGATGAAAAAACTACAGCTGCAAATAATGAAACTGGTGCGACGGTGTATTATAATGGTGACATTATCACTATGGAAGGAAACACTCCTACTTATACAGAAGCGTTAGTGGTAAAAGATGGCAAAATTCTATTTGTCGGAAAGTCGGATGAAGCAATGAAGCAAGCTGGGGCTGGGCATACTATGATTGATTTGGAAGGAAAAACCTTGTTACCCGGATTTTTAGATGCTCACAGCCATTATATAAATTCACTTTTAGTAGCCAACCAATGCAAATTATATGCTCCACCATCTGGATCAGGAAAAGATGTGGCTAGTATCATTGCCACACTTCAAGCATTTGCAAAAGAAAGAAATATTCCTAAAGGCGAAATGATTTCAGGCTATGGTTACGATGATACAGTAATGCCAAATGGGCAATTATTAAATCGTGACGATTTAGATAAAGCTTTTCCCGATAATCCAGTTCGTATCGACCACGTTTCGATGCACGGAGCCGTACTCAATAGCTTAGCATTAAAAAAATACGGAATAAGTGCCGCTACCAAAACACCTCCGGGAGGAGTAATTGTTCGTAAACCTATAACTCAAGAACCTTATGGATTAATTATGGAAACTGCTTTCTTGCCTATTGTGGAAAAAGCAGAACCAATGACGCCTCAACAAGAAATAGAATGGACAAAAGCAGGACAAATGCTATACGCTGAAGCTGGTATCACTACTGCACACGAAGGAGCTTCTCATTTGCCACAAATAGAAACTATAAAAAGAGCCTCTGAAGCAGGAGCAAATATTATAGATGTAATTACATATCCTTTTATCACCGATGTAGATAATGTTCTAAAAGTAATACCAAAGAATGAATGGTTAAAGTATCATAATGGATTTAAAATTGGCGGTGTAAAAATCACTATCGATGGATCTCCACAAGGAAGAACTGCCTATTTCTCAACCCCATATCTTCAAGGAGGTCCTGCAGGAGAAAAAAATTGGAAAGGTGAATTAACTTTCCCTGAAGATATGGTGAACAAAATGGTAAAAAAAGTATATGATATGAATGTACCATTAAATTTACATTGTAACGGGGATGCGTCTATCGATGCTTTCCTAGAAGCCTATGAATTTGCTCGCGCTGGTGACTATAGCAAACCTTGGAATGTAACGACGATTCACTCCCAATTTATGCGCAAAGATCAAATGCCAAAATTTATAAAATATAATATTCGTCCCTCTTTCTATACTTTACACACTTATTATTTCTATGAAGCACACCTTAAAAATCGTGGTTTAGCCCAAGCGCAATACATCAGCCCAATGCGTGATGCGATAGACTTAGGTATGAAACCAACGAATCACACTGACTTTGTTGTAGCTCCATTAGATCAAATGATGATGTTATGGTCGGCAGTCAATAGAATTTCACGTGCAAGTGCCGAAGTTGGATTCAACCAAAGAGTTACTCCTTATGAAGGATTACAGGCAATGACCGTAAATGTTGCTGCACAATATGAAGAAAGCGATTCTAAAGGGACCTTAAAAGCTGGAAAAAGAGCCGATATGGTAATTCTTGACAAAAATCCTTTGAAAGTTGCGCCAATAGGTATTAAAGACATTAAAATAGTTGAAACTTTTAAAGATGGAAAATCAATCTTTAAAAGAAAATAAATATCTGTTTTAGTAAATACCCTGCTTTTGACCATTCTATTTTTTTACGATGACACAAATTAGTATTCTAGGTTGCGGATGGTTGGGATTGCCTTTGGCAAAAGTCCTGCTTGAAAATGAATTTTCAGTGAAAGGTTCCACAACTTCTCAAATGAAACTTTCTGTATTAGAAAACTCGGGTATTAAGCCTTTTTTAATTTCACTTTCAGAAGATAAAACCACAGGGAATCTTGACGATTTTCTGGAGAATTCAACGATTTTAATAATCGATATTCCGCCCAAACTTCGCGGCTCAGCAACTGACCCTTCGGCTGCGCTGAGGATGGAATTCGTTGAAAAAATTAAAAACTTAGTTCCGTTCATAGAAAAATCCTCCATTGAAAAAGTCCTTTTTATCAGTTCCACTTCGGTTTATGGCGACACTTCGTCTCTCGACTGCGCTCGAGATGACACGTTCAGTGTGACAGAGGATACGAAACTGAATCCTGAAACCGAAAGCGGTAGACAATTAGTCCATGTAGAACAACTTTTGCAAAGCAATACTAATTTTACAACTACTATTTTACGTTTTGGTGGACTCATTGGCGAAGATCGACATCCTATACATTTTTTGGCAGGAAGACAGAATCTTGAAAATCCAAATTCCCCTATAAATCTAATTCACCTGAAGGATTGCATTGGTATTATATTAAAAATTCTCTGTACTTCAGAAGTTGCGGTACAGAATGGCAAATCGGTTTGGAACGAAACCTTTAATGCAGTGGCTCCTTCACATCCGAGTCGCAAAAAGTATTACACACAAAAGGCCATTGAATCCAACTTGGCTTTACCAGAATTTAACTCCGAAAACCTTACTTTTGGCAAAACAATTTCAAGCAATAAAGTCGAAAATGTTTTGAAATACGCCTTTGCAAAACCAAATTTATAAATTGAGAACTAAAATAAACAATGCTTTTTCGTCCAGGATTAACACCATCGGTTTACCTATTCTTGCATTATGTTGGGTAAGTTTTTTTTGGGGAACTACCTGGCTTGCCTCAAAAGAAGGAGTGAAACATATGCCAGCTTTGCAACTTGCGGGAATTAGACAATTCATAGGAGGTTTTCTATATGTTTGTTTCTTTTTGTATAAAAAAACACCCTGGCCAAAGGGAAAACAATGGAAAGCAATAATCATTCTGAGCATTCTAAACTTCGCCTTGAGTAACGGACTAAGTACTTGGGGCGTGAAATACATTAGTAGTGGTTTGGGCGCAATTATTGGCGCCATATTTCCTTTGTGGATTGTAATAATCACTGTTTTCAGAGGGGAAAAAATAGCTCGATTATCTGTTTTGGGTCTTGTCGTAAGTTTTGTAGGAGTTTGTGTTATTTTTTACGATCATCTCGCTGATTTTATCAAACCCGATTTTAGATTTGGGATTTTCTTATCTTTATTTTCCACCATAACTTGGGCTTATGGAACTTTGTATACTAGGAAAAAAGCAGCCAGCTTTAACCCTTATTTCAGTTTAGGATTGCAAATGGTGATTTCAAGTATCCTAATTCTGGCCATTACTGGCGCAACGGGAAATAGCGTTAGCATTACTACTATTCCAGCTAATTCGTGGTGGGCAATTGGGTACTTAACAATTGTTGGCTCGGTATTGACTTTTATTGCTTTTATTTATATGCTTCAAAAACTTCCAGCGGAAATAAGTAGTATTTATGCCTATATTAATCCGATTGTAGCGGTTTTATTGGGCGCAATGATTTATGGAGAACCGCTTACTGTCGCAATTGCAATAGGTGGCGGAATCACTTTGTGTGGCTTGTATCTGGTCAATTATTCCATAAGGAAAGCGAAAACACAAATCCCATAAACTAAAAAAATTCCCAAGTCTGAACCGAGGGCACTGAAAAACCTCTCTTGTTTTGATCAGCGCGGTTTTCTAAAGAATAAAAAGACGCTTATAACAGGATTTTACACATCCGTTATAAGCGTTTTTATTTTTATAACTGTTTTTTATTGTAGGTTGTATGAGTCGGTTTTTGACT
>CAMDGJ010000177.1 GCA_945897545.1 Flavobacterium psychrophilum | reverse complement strand
TTGATGTAGTTTACAACATCGCAGATGCAATTAACAAAATTGGTTTTGGTTTAGTTATTTATTCTTTAGCAGTTAATTCTCAAAAAGACTAATACCTTTCCTCTTTACATATTTAAAGCCGAGCTATTACTAGCTCGGCTTTTTTATTTTAATCTACTGTTTAATATAACTACTGCAAGATACTTACAACCTTCATCATACAAATATTAATCTTTTTAGTTCTAGAAACTTTATGTTCGACACTTTCAAAACCAATACCGGAAAAGACTAAAATCTCTCTTTTTTTTTACTTCAATGGTTTAGTTTCCGGATAAATCTGTGTTCGTTTTTTTTCTATTCGAAATCATTAGACTTATAAAAGTAGGTTATACTTTTATTGAATTTGTGACACGACTTCTTTTTAGAACTTATTTTAAGTTTTTATTTTCACCAAATGATGAATGTCAGTTAGCAATTTAAAAGATTTTCGTAATATTACTTCGTAAATCCGTCTAGATGAGAAAAATCAAATATAAGAAAGGTAGAAGGCAGCAGCCTTATAATTTGGAATACACTGGTATTCATAAACAAACAGATTCAGAAATGCAATTGTTTGTATATGATGATACGAGTTTTGCTGAATATGCGGATTTTCGGATTTCGGATTTAAAGAACAATATAGATGTCAAAAAAACAAATTGGCTAAATATACATGGACTGAACGATATTGACTTTTTGAAATCAGTTAGTAATTATTTCAAAATAGACAACTTTATGCTTGCCGATATTTTGAATACCACCCGAAGAACCAAAATTGAAGAACAGCGTGATATTTTGTTTTTCAATATAAAATCATTGTTGCCCTCTGAAGACTCTGACAACATTAGTGCTGAACAAATCAGTTTTTTAATAAAAGATGGCATTTTGATTTCTTTCCAGGAAAAAAGAAGTGATTTTTTTACGCATATTCGGGAACGAATTCGCACTCATTCTGGAATAGTCAGGACAAAAAAAGCGGATTATTTGCTCTATATTCTATTGGATGCGATAATAGAAAATTTCTTTATCACATTAGAAAATGAAGAGGATAAAATCGAGGAATTGATTGATATCACAAAAAAAAGTGCTGATCCAATAATTTTGGAAAGAATAGAACAACACCGGGATAATTTAAATTTCATGAAACGTTCCATTATTCCGTTACGAGATTCTTTGTATGATATAGAAAGCATCAAAGATGATGACGTGTTTAATATTATTAGAGTTGAGAGTTATACTTTTTTCGGCAGATTACGTCAAAAATGCTTGGAACTTTTGGAACAAATTGAATCCGATATGGGTTCTTTAGAAAGTGCTTCTAATTTCTATTTTTCTGCACAAACTCACAAGATGAATGAGATAATGAAAACGCTGACCATTGTTTCTGCCATTTTTATTCCGCTTACTTTTATTGTGGGGGTTTATGGGATGAATTTCGATTATATGCCTGAACTGAGATATGAAAATGGCTATTACACCGTAGTAGTAGGTATGATTTTAATCGTGTTCGGGATGATTTATTATTTTAAAAGACGGCGATGGTTTTGATTTTTGCGAAGGCAATTAAGATTCGAATGAAGTGGAAATAAACTTTTAAATAGAGTAAATAAATTTTAAATAATAGAAAATGAACAAGGCTATATATATCGCTACGAGCGAAGAAAATAGTGGTAAATCGGTAATCACCTTGGGTTTGATGAGTATGCTTATGGGCAAGACTGCAAAAGTCGGTTACTTCAGACCCATCGTTGAAGATTTCGACGAAGGAAAATTTGATAGCCATATTGAAACGGTTATCAGTCATTTCGGGCTTGATATTTCATTTCAGGATGCTTATGCCATCACCAAAAGTAAATTAATCAAGAAAAAGAATAAAGGAAAAATAGGAGAGGTTATCGACTTGATTATTGAAAAATATAAACGACTAGAAGAACGATTTGATTTTGTATTGGTTGAAGGGACTAGTTTCACGGGTGAAGGGACCGTTATTGAACTGGACATAAATGTTTTAATAGCTAAGAATTTAGGGATTCCTGCCATAATAGTTGGAACAGGAGTTGGAAAAACTCTTGATGAATTAGTAGATGGTCTTTATCTGGCGTACAATTCTTTCAAGATAAAAGAGGTGGAAGTATTGGCGATAATTGCCAATAAGGTGCAACCCGAAAATTTAGAATTAGTAACTACTAATTTGAAAAAAAACTTGCCAGAAGCGGTAATGGTAAATTCAATTCCAATGGTTTCAAGCTTGAATAATCCAACAATTCAAGAAATTGTGAAAGAATTAAACGCCACTGTTTTATTTGGCACAGCATTTCTTAATAATCAAATTGGAAGTTTCAGTGTCGGGGCTATGCAACTGCGAAACTATTTGTTGCATCTAAAAGAAAACGGACTTGTTATAACTCCTGGTGATAGAGCTGACATCATTTTAGGCGCTTTGCAAGCTAACGAATCCATAAATTACCCTACAATTTCTGGGATAGTTTTAACAGGAAATATAATTCCAGAAGATAGTATTTTGAAACTGATAGAAGGACTATCAACAGTTGTGCCTATTATTGCGGTAGAAGAAGGAACTTATATCATTACTAATAAAATAGGTGCATTAAAACCTAAAATTTATGCTAATAATAAAGAGAAGATTTTAACATCTATTAACACTTTTGAAAATTATGTTGATTTAGATAGTTTAACTGAGAAATTTATCAAGTTTGAAGTCGGAGGAATGACCCCTAAAATGTTTCAATATAATCTAGTTAAACGAGCTAAAAAGCATCGAAAACATATTGTTTTGCCAGAAGGAAACGACGACAGAATCATTACCGCTGCTTCTAGATTGCAAGCCATGGACGTAGTTGATATTTCTATAATTGGCGACCAAAAACAAATAGAAAATAAAGTTACTACTTTAGGTTTAACTTTAGATTTTTCTAAAGTTCAAATCATCAATCCTATAAATGATCCGCATTATGATGATTACGTAAATACGTATTATGAATTGCGAAAAGAAAAGAAAATGACGCTTGAAATTGCAAGAGATTTGATGGAAGACGTTTCCTATTTTGGCACAATGATGGTGTACAAAGGACATGCAGACGGAATGGTTTCTGGGGCAGCACATACTACTCAACATACTATTTTACCCGCTTTGCAATTCATAAAAACAAAACCAAATTCTTCTGTAGTTTCCTCCATATTTTTTATGTGTTTGGAAGATCGCATTTCAATTTTTGGTGATTGTGCCATAAATCCTAATCCTACAGCAGAACAATTAGCAGAAATCGCGATTTCTTCGGCTGATTCAAGCTTGGCTTTCGGTATTGAACCAAAAATAGCAATGCTTTCTTATTCATCAGGATCATCAGGAAAAGGGGATGAAGTAGACAAAGTTAGAGCCGCTACTGAAATAGTTAGAAAAAAACGTCCAGATTTAAAAATTGAAGGCCCTATTCAGTACGATGCAGCCGTCGATTTAGAAGTAGGACAAAGTAAAATACCAAATTCAGAAGTTGCGGGACACGCTAGTGTTTTAATATTTCCTGATTTAAATACAGGAAACAACACTTATAAAGCTGTTCAAAGAGAAACAGGAGCATTAGCAATAGGTCCAATGTTGCAAGGATTAAACAAACCTGTAAACGATCTAAGTAGAGGTTGTACGGTTGACGATATTATAAATACCGTAATAATTACAGCCATTCAAGCGCAAGGGCTTTAGATTGCAGATTTTAGATTGCAGATTTCAGATTTCAAAAAATAAATAAATAATGAAAATAGTTATAATAAATTCAGGAAGTTCTTCCATCAAATATCAATTAATTGATATGCCTTCTTGTGAAATCATCTGCTCAGGAATGATTGATAGAATAGGGTTGGAAACATCCAATTTAAGTTATGTGACCGACAAAAGTAAAATTGAGGAATCTATACCCATTGCAAATCATAAAATAGGTTTAGAAAAAATCGCTCGTTTATTGATGGACGAAAAAGTGGGCGTGATTAAAAGCACATTTGAAATTGATGCTGTAGGTCATCGTGTAGTTCATGGTGGTGCAGGTTTTTCAGAAACAACAATAATCAACGAAAAGGTAAAAGATAAAATAAAGCAGCTTTTTGAATTGGCTCCCTTGCATAATCCTGCTAATTATCAGGGGATAGTTGTTGCAGAGGAAATTTTTGACGCTGCAAAACAAGTGGCTGTTTTTGACACGGCATTTCACCAAACGATTCCGGTTATAGCTCACAAATATGCATTGCCTAACTATCTTTTAACGGAAAATAAAATTAGGGTTTACGGTTTTCACGGCACGAGCCATAAATATGTTTCAGAAAAAGCTATTAAATTTTTGGAAAATAGTTCCAAAATTATCACCATACATTTAGGTAATGGATGCAGTATGACTGCGATAAAAGATGGGAAAAGTATTGATCACACGCTTGGTTTCGGACCAATGAATGGTTTAATTATGGGAACCCGTAGTGGTGATGTTGATCAATCAGTTATATTTTATTTGGTCAATTCATTAGGGTATTCCATAGATGATGTTAACACGATGTTGCAAAAACAAAGCGGAATGCTTGGACTCACCGGTTTTAGCGATTTGAGAGATATTGAATCTGAGGCTGGACAAGGAAACGCAGCCTGTCAATTGGCTTTGGCAATGAATGCGTACCGAATCAAGAAGTACATTGGTTCCTATTCAGCAGTTTTAAATGGCTTGGATGCCATTATTTTTACGGCGGGAATTGGAGAAAACTCTTCATACATAAGAAATTTGGTTTGTACTGATATGGAGTATTTTGGTATTGAACTCGATGAAGCCAAAAATGACATGCGTTCGAAAGAAATTAGAGAAATCAACACTTCTAACTCGAAAACGAAAATCTTGGTGATTCCAACGAATGAAGAATTAGAAATTGCTAATCAAGTTTATGATTTGCTTTCGAGTTAATATATAAACGCAAAAAAACTACAACTTCTAACTTCCCTGCCTGCCGGTAGGCAGGTAACTTCCCATTTCAAAACATATTCTCAGGTTTTACCCAAGTATCAAAATCTTCGGCAGTAACATAACCCAAACGTATGGCTTCCTCTCTTAAAGTAGTTCCGTTTTTGTGTGCTGTTTGAGCAATTTCAGCCGATTTATAATAGCCGATTTTAGTATTTAAAGCCGTTACTAACATTAAAGAGTTGTTGAGCAATTCTTCAATGCGTTTGTAATTAGGCTCGATTCCGCTGGCACAATGTTCTTCAAACGACAAGCAAGCATCGCCCAACAATCGCGCTGATTGAAGAAAGTTTGCCGCCATCAGTGGTTTAAAAACATTCAATTCATAATGTCCTTGCATTCCTCCAACGGAAATTGCTACGTCATTTCCCATCACTTGTGCGCAAACCATTGTTAAAGCTTCGCATTGTGTTGGATTTACTTTTCCAGGCATTATGGAAGAGCCCGGTTCGTTTTCAGGAATAATGATTTCACCAATTCCTGAAAGTGGGCCAGAAGCCAACATGCGAATATCATTTGCAATTTTATTCAAAGAAACTGCTAATTGTTTCAAAGCACCATGTGTTTCTACTATAGCATCGTGAGCAGCCAAAGCTTCGAATTTGTTTGGTGCAGTTACAAAAGGATGTCCAGTGAATTTGGCAATATACTCTGCTACTTTTACATCGTAACCGTCTGGTGAGTTCAAACCCGTTCCAACAGCAGTTCCACCCAAAGCGATTTCTGACAAGTGCGCCAAGGTGTTTTTTACCGCTTTCAATCCATAACTCAATTGGGCGGCATATCCCGAGATTTCTTGTCCCAATGTCAATGGCGTAGCATCCATTAAATGCGTTCGACCAATTTTCA
>CAMDGJ010000176.1 GCA_945897545.1 Flavobacterium psychrophilum | reverse complement strand
ACTGTCAAAATTCTTGCTGCCGAACAGGCTGAAGCGTCAAAATATCACTTGCATTTAGCCGTTGCCCCCACAAAAATGAACGATCGATACGAATGGTTTTTAGAAAAGGCTACCGAAATTGGAGTTCACGAAATAACACCGATAATTTGTGACCGTTCCGAAAGAAAAGCGGTGAATCGAGAACGATTTGAGAAAATTATTTTAACCGCAATGAAACAATCAAATGTCTGTTTTCTGCCAAAACTTAATGAAGCCATTACTTTTAAGGAATTTATAAAACACAAGAATGACGGATTGCAATTGATTGCTCATTGTGAGGAAACCAACAAAAAATCATTGAAATCTGTTTTGAAAGCTAATGAAAACGTAACTTTACTTATTGGTCCAGAAGGTGATTTTTCGGAGAAAGAAATTGCTTTGGCAGTCGAAAACAATTTTGTTGCGGTATCTTTGGGAAATACCAGACTGCGAACAGAAACTGCAGCAATTGTGGCTTGTCACAGTGTAGTTTTTCTTAATGAAAGCCCATTAACCCCCACACGAGCGACAGCGAACTGGCGAAGCAAAGGGGGAATTACAGAATAATTAAAACTTTATGAAAAAAACATTTTACCTGTTGCTACTTTTTTCAATGAATTCATTTTCCCAAGAAATTGCTTTGGTAAAATACAGCGGTGGCGGTGATTGGTATGCTAATCCTACTTCATTGCCCAATTTGATAAAATATTGCAACTCCAATATCAATACCAAAATAAAACCCAAACCTGCAACTGTTGAACCCAACAGTCCTGATTTGTTTTCCTATCCTTTTATTCATATTACCGGACACGGAAACGTAGTTTTTAGCGATGCAGACATTAATAATCTGATGAATTATGGGGTCTCTGGAGGTTTTCTTCACATTGACGATAATTACGGAATGGATCAATACATAAGAAAAGAAATTACAAAAATTTTCCCTAATAATGCCTTAGTCGAAATCCCTTCAAATCATCAAATCTTTCAAAAACCTTATTTATTTTCCAGTGGCTTACCCAAAATTCATGAACACGATGGCAAAAGACCACAAGCTTTTGGGGTTTTTATTGAAAACAGATTAGTATTACTATATACATTCGAATGTGATCTAGGCGATGGGTGGGAAGATCCAGAAGTAAATAATGACCCGATTGAAGTTCGCGAAAAAGCATTAAAAATGGGCGCTAACATTATAAATTATATTTTTAATAATTGATTAAAATAGAAGTCGAGAAGTTTTAATTTTTATTTTTGACAAAAAAAGTATATGATTACATCTAAAATAATGGCAAACGGCATTTTAAGAGCGATAGGGTTTTTATTATTAGCTGCCATATCCTTATATTTTCTGTACTTAATCAAGTCGATTATCATCTATCTTGTTGTTTCTCTAATACTCACTCTAATAGGAAATCCAATTCTTGATTTCTTTAAAAAAAGATTAAAATTCAAGCATACACTGGCCACTATTGCTACACTTTTTATTTATGTTTTGTTTATTGCAGGCTTTGTTTTGATGTTTATCCCTTTAATTTCCACTCAAGGTGAAAATTTATCGCTTCTAAAAACAGCTGAAATTGAAAAAGATATAACCCAATTACTAAATCAAGTTTCCGTTTTTCTAGAGAGTCATCATATAGATTCTGAACAAATGTTGAATGAAGCAAAGCTAACTTCTAAAATAAATTTCGATTTTATTCCTAATTTTTTGAATACAATCTTGGGAACTATCAGTAGCTTTGGAATAGGCCTAGCTTCGGTATTATTTATTACTTTTTTCTTTCTAAAAGACAGACTATTATTTATTGTTGGAATCAAAAAATTAATGCCAGACAGTCAAGAGGAAAAAATTTTGAATTCTGCACACAAAATAAACCATTTGCTATCACGCTATTTTATTGGGTTGCTACTTCAATTATTTATTGTGTTTATTTTATACCTCATAGTCTTGTTTATTTTTGGAATTCCTAATCTATTCATCATTGCCTTTTTGTGCGCCGTTTTGAATATCGTTCCTTACATTGGACCATTAATTGCTTCCGTCTTGGCTGCAATTTTAACGATGCTTAGTAATTTGGGGAGTGATTTTCAAACCGAAATGTTACCCACTACAATATATGTATTAATAGGATTTTGGATTGTTCAAGTCATTGATAATAATCTCTCTCAGCCCATTATTTTTTCTAAAAGTGTGAGTTCTCATCCTTTAGAAATATTCCTTGTCATCTTAATAGCAGGATTTTTATCTGGGATCTTAGGAATGATCATTGCAGTTCCTTTATATACTATTTTTAAAGTAATTGGAAAAGAATTTTTTTCTGAAAATGTGATGATCAAACTACTTACTAAAGACATTTAGTTGTGGATTTAAACCTATTAAATCCAGATATTCAATATTTTATCGATAAAAATATTGATGAAAACATCGCAAAATTAGCGCTACAAAGAAATCCATTTCCTGAAATCGAGTGGATTACAATCTTGAATCAAATTGAAGCTAAAACCAAGTCTAAAACAAAATTACCTCAATGGTTTTCTACTAAAAACATTATTTATCCAAGCAAAATCTCTATTGAACAAACCTCATCTGAAAAAACTGCTGACTACAAAGCTATCATTGTTTCTGGCGAACGCCTGATTGATTTAACAGGAGGTTTTGGAGTAGATGATTACTATTTTGCCAAGGAAATACAAAAGGTTGTGCATTGTGAAATCAATCCAGAACTATCCAACATTGTAAAACACAATTTCAATCAACTGAATGTAAATAATATTGATTGTTATTCTGGCGATAGCTTGGCCATTTTAACAGAATTAAAAATAAAATGGGACTGGATTTATATTGATCCATCAAGAAGAAATGATGCCAAAGGAAAAGTTTTTATGCTCCAAGATTGTTTGCCCAATGTGCCTAAACATCTAGATTTATTTTTCGAACATTCAGAATCAATTCTAATAAAAACTGCTCCTTTACTTGATATCTCGGCTGGACTATCTGAATTAGTTAGTGTAAAGACAATTCATATTGTAGCTGTTGAAAACGAAGTAAAAGAATTATTATGGGAATTGCATAAAAACTATTTAGGGAAAATAATCATAAAAACCGTCAATATTTTAAAGGAAAAACTAGATAATTTCGAATTTATTTTAAACGAAAGTTCTGAAATACCAACATATAGTTTACCCCAAAAGTATCTTTATGAGCCTAATAGCGCCATAATGAAATCAGGAGGCTTTGATGAAGTGGGTACTTTTTATAATTTGAATAAACTGCACAAACATTCTCATTTATACACTAATTCAATTATAATAGCTTTTCCTGGTAGAATTTTCGAAATTGAAAACTTTATTCCATACCACAAGATTGATATGAAAAAATTTCTTGAAGGGACAAAGTCTAATGTTACCGTTCGGAATTTTCCGGAAACTGTTGAAAGCATCAGGAAAAAATGGAAAATAAAAGAAGGTGGAAATCAATATTGTTTTTTTACAACTGATGAAAATGACCATAAAATAGTTTTAATTTGCAAAAAAATATAATCCTAATGAATAAGTTTGCACTGCTCTTAATATTTCTGATAAACACTAGCCTATTTGCTCAAAAAAACTGCGAATACAGCACAAATGTCAAAGATTCCCTTGGAACGTATAGATCTACTAAGGAATACATGATTTATGAAAAAAATTTCGCAGGAAACAAAAGCTACATTTTCTTTTCTTTGGTCGCAACTGATGGAACTCCGACTTTGAATTTACAATTAATTCAAAAAAGTAAAGATTTTATGAAAGCGAATTGTTTTGATAAAAATTCTAAAATATTCTTACAACTCAATAATGGCAAAATTGTAACATTACTAAACGTTAACCAAGAAAATTGCGGAACAATGGTGCGAGACGATGCTGGCTTCGATAATCGACTATTAACGGGGAATTTTATGTTTATGAAAGGATCCTTTGAAGACTTGAAGAGCTCTCCAGTCAATTTAATGCGAATAAAATATTTGACCGATATTGATGACTATATTTTCCGAAAAGAATTTACGGCTGAAATGGACAATAAAATATATCAACCCGACAGCTATTTTATCAACTATTTACACTGTATTGAATAGCTAATCACATTTCCATTTAGTATTCGAAACCTTATCGTTTAAGGCCGATTTTAAATTATAATGCCACCATTCTGAATCAAAAATATTGAATCCTTTTTCGATCATTACCTTCTTTAATAATTCTCTGTTATCTTTTATTTCCTGCGAAAGATTAGAATAATTATGACCGGCCTCCAGACCGAAAAAATCAAATGGAGTTCCCATATCGAGCTCTTTTTCATTGGCATCAACTAATGTAATATCTACAGCTCCGCCTCTATTATGAATAGAACCTTTACTAGGATCGGCTACATAAGAAGGATTTGGAATAATTTTCCACATTTTTTTTTGAATGTCCAAGGGTCTGTAACAATCAAATAATTTGATTTTGTATCCCATTTTTATAAAAGAATTGTTAGCTTCAACTAGGGCTTTGACAGTTTTAAAACGCAAAAAACATTCTGCGCAATCATACACTTTAGCTTTCAAAAAATTATCCGAGGTGGCATATTTCATATCATACACAAAATCAGAGCTATAAATTTTCAAATTCACAAATGTGGTGTCATTGACAATTGCCTGGTTCTTTGTTCCAATGCTTGTGACTGTTTGGGATTTACAGGAAACCAAAGAAAGAATAGTGCAAATAAGGAATACTAGTTTTATGTTGAAAATCATAGATTTTATTTTTTATAAAAATAGTATAATTGATTGAATTGTGGAGAAAAAAACAGATCACTCTGTTATTCATCTTTAATACTATTATAATATAAATTATTTCAGGTTACTAATTATATAAATAATTATATTTCAATTACTTATAAATGATAGATTTAAAATTTATTAGCAAAAAATAAAAAAAAGAAAGGTTTTTATAATTAAATTTACTACCAATATGAGATGGCTGCTGTATATAAAATCTGAATTCAATAACTTAAAAATTAAAGAAGATGAAAAATTTATTTTTTACCATTGGGGTTTTATTGTGCGTTACTATTTATGCACAAGAAGGAACAATAAAGAATACCCTGTTTGTACGAATATATAATTTAGAAGGAGATAAAATGAATAAAGGAAAAGTACTTACTGTTAATGACACCATTATTCAGCTACTAAAAAATAAAGAAACCGTGAATATTGATATGATAACTATTGGCTTAATTAAAACAAAACGATCAGCAGGAAATAATGTTCTTATTGGATCTCTCATCGGTTTAACAATTGGTGCAATTGTTGGAGTTGCTAGCGCAGATCCTGATGCTTTGATACTTGGTTATTCCGCAAGTGAAGGAGGGACAGGAGGTGGATTAGTTGGTGCTGTACTTGGCTCTGGATTAGGTGCTGCAACTATTCCATTAAAAAATTCAAAAACTTATATCATTAATGGTGATGCATCAAGATGGAAAGTATTTCAAGAAAAGATACAAAGAATGAAGTAGCGTTTTTGTATTAACAATGTAACAAGTTCTTGTTGTAGATACCTATAGTTCAACAGTTTAAAATAATATTCGATTCGTTGCAGTAGCAATAGTTTATCGGGTTGTAATGGGTTGTGGGGAAATAGATAAAATTTGAAAACAAAAAAACCCACTGAATTCAGTGGGTTTGGGTGTGAGCCCTATAGACTTTTTTTCAAACCAAGTACTGGAATTTCTAAAAAATTTGGTAGAAAAAATGCCGTGAAAAACCGAGGGCACTGAAAAAGTCTTTTTTCGAAAAAACAATAAAAAAAGGAGTAGAGAACGAAGTTTCTTTGCTCCTTTTTTCTTATATTTAGCTTTAATTATAAGGTTTTTTAAATGGTAGTACAGCAACAAACAATACAAT
>CAMDGJ010000175.1 GCA_945897545.1 Flavobacterium psychrophilum | reverse complement strand
TTGGAGCCAATTTTTATTGGAGCACAGTCTAAAACGACACAATTCACGTTGAAATAAACATTATCCCCACAAATAATATTGTATCCATAATCACAGAAAAAAGGAGGTTCGACATAAAGATTTATTCCGGCATTTGGAATCAATTCCTTAATTATTTCTCTCGCTTTTTTAGTTATTCTATATTCAATGACGTTTAATCTATGGAGAAGATTTTTAGATTTTCGGCGTTCTTTTACTAAAATTGAATCACCGGCTAAATAATATTCACCAGTTATCATTTTTTCTTTTTCGGTTTTCATAAAAGGCAGTTGTTAGTTGTAAATATAAAAGAAAACAAGCAAGGTTGCAACTCATCCTCAAAATTCCACAGTTGGGTAAGTATAAATTTTAAAATAATAACAATAAGCATCAATTTGTTCAGGAATTAATCAGCTACCAAAAAATTGGGAATTATGACCAAAATTACCATCGTACTCATACTCTATATTTGCAGTTTCTTATAGACAAAGACATAAAAAGTGCCGTGATTTTCACCACAGCTTATGATGAATATACGTTAAAAGCATTTAAATTAGACTCTATTGATTATCTTTTAAAACCCATCGATGAGGATGATTTAGAAGTGGCGGTTTCAAAATTTAAAACGCGTTTTCCAAACTAAAATTCGCCTATAAGTTTAGATTTTGAAAAAATAAAAAAAATGCTTCAAAACCCATTTGAAAAGAATTTCAAAACTAGGTTTACGGTAAAAATAGGGCAGCATCTTAAGGTAATTTCTGTAGATGAAATTGAATGTTTTTTTAGTGAAAACAAAGGAACTTATATTCACACTTTTGATAACAGAAATTATCTAATTGAGACAACTTTAGAAGTTTTAGAACAGGAGTTAGATTCAAAAAATTTCTTCCGTATTAGCCGAAAATTTATAGTTCCATTAAAATCAATAAAGGAAATTGTGTTGTACTCTAATTCTAGATTGAAAGTTATTTTACCTACATATAAGGAGGATGAAGCGATAGTGAGTCGTGAAAAAGTATCAGATTTTAAAGATTGGATTGGGTGAAATAACATTTAAATTATAAAAAGATATAAACATATCTAAAATTATTGATGTTAAGTTGTTTACGTGTTTTGTATAGATTATTTCTATAGTGATTTTAATCTTTAAAAAAGGTCTTTCGAATCCCTATTAAAACTATAATCAACAAGGTGTAAATAATAAAGAAAGGAACTATATAATCTATCAAATTAAAAGATAACATCCCTGCAATTATTAACAATTGAAAACCCAACCCATAAAGGGAAACGGATGTCATAAACCAATTGGGAAACTTTTTTGCTTTGTAAGCATCGCTGTCTAAGACGTGAATTATTTTATCAAAGGCACCATAAACAATTGTATATATCTTAAATAAAATATCGACTGATTTTTGGCTTTCTCCTGGTAAAGCTCTAGGTGATTTGTTTTCAAAAATTTTGCTCGTTGTATCTCCTCCTATCGATTTATTTCGCAAAATCACGTAGTAATAATTGTATAAAGTGCCTTGGAGTTGGATGCAAAAAAATGCCAGAAATGTCATCCAAAAAGGGGTTTTTGATATATAACAAATCGACATAAAAAAGAAAAAATTTAAGATGATATCAAATACACTATCAAGGTATCTTCCGACATAGGAAGGTGTGTTTTTCACCCTTGAAAGTTCGCCGTCAGCGGCGTCAATAATTGATTTTAAAATGATGAAAAAAGCCGCTAAAATGTAATAATTTTGTACAATGCAATAGATAGCAATCAAACCCGATACACCAAAAAGCATTGTGACGTGAATGGGCGTAAATCGAGTATTTTTTAACTGATTTGCAAACAGTTTTGCAAATGGTCTTCCGTAATCTGATAAATCAAGAAATTTATCTTCAGCAGCAAGTTTAGACATTTATAGATGTTAAACAAAGTGATTTGACAATATAGTCAGGGTTATTTATTTTTATTGAAAAACTGTAATCGATTTAGACTCTAAAATAATATAAAATTGCACTCCAAAAAGAAGCGTCGCTATCACAATATGTAAGGTTTGACTTCCAAATGGGAATGCAAAATAGTACATTAAAATTCCAGAAATAATCGATAATAATATCAGAAAAATCACCCGTTTTATTTTTGAAAAGCCTAAAGCTAGTTTGCTGTTTAACGCAAATAAATATAAATTAGTGACTAAAACTAGTATCGAAAATGAACGATGAATATAAAATACTACACTAGGATTTTTTAGCCATAATATCTCAGGAGCTCCAGTTTTAGAGATCGTATCCACATATTCACGAACAGCCGTCCCTAAAACTATCTGGATGATAGTAAAAAGTAATGAAAGCATCAAGATCCTGTTAAATTTAGTATTTAAAACGGTTGCTTTTCTGTTTTTTTGTACTGCATAAATAATAACTAATTGCAATGCTACGATCAATAAAGCGGTAAGCATATGCACGGTAATCTTAAAAGGACTTAACACTGAATCTACAACAGTTTTACCTAACCACGCTTGAAAACCTATTAAAATGCACACCAAAAAACTCAGTAAAATAATTTTTTTGTTTTCTTTCCAATAGCCGAATGATAGTATAAAAGTTACGATACAAGCAATGCCGGCCAAGGCACCAAGTAAGCGATTAATGTATTCGATCCAGGTGTGTAGAGGATTAAAAATAGCGTAATCGTGTTTCGAATATTTTTCCCAGTTGGATGATTCAAAAGTTGTTTTCGATATAAAATCAGTTTTAGCGACTAATAGGGATTCTTCTTTAATGATTACTTGACCTTTATTATATTCTTTCCCGGCTGTAAAAAGCAATTCTTTTTGCTCTGTTGGTGGAATGTAATATCCAAAGCATTTTGGCCAATCGGGGCATCCCATACCGGAGCCTGTGAGTCGTACAAATGCACCCGCAAAAATAACCAGATAGACGAGTACTAAAGCTATTTTAGCTGAATTTAAAAAGTATTTTTGCATTTAAATTATATTTTTGTAAAATTATCTTTCAAGTTTTGAAATAGAATACACAAAAGTTAAACTTTGTTTAAACCCATTTTTGCACCTTTTTTCAAAACAAAATCATGCGCCGCCTGATATTCATTTGGAATTTCTCCTTCCATTATCGCTTCTTTCACGGCTTCTTTTAGAATTCCGATTTCGCGGGAAGGTTGCAAATTAAAAATTGCCATAATTTCTTCGCCAGAAATGGGTGGCTGAAAATTACGAATGTGATCGCGTTCTTCTACTTCTACGATTTTTTTGCGAACAATCTCAAAATTATTATGGTATTTCTTGAATTTATTGGGGTTTTTTGTTGTGATGTCGGCTTCGCACAAAGTCATCAAACTTTCTACATCTTCGCCTGCATCAAAAACTAACCGACGCACGGCAGAATCGGTCACCATATCTTCTGAAAGTACAATAGGACGAGAACTCATCGTCACCATTTTTTGCACAAATTTCATTTTGTGGTTCAGCGGCATTCGTAATCTCTCGAAGATTTTCTTAGCCATTTTTCCGCCCAGGAATTCGTGACCGTGAAACGTCCAACCTTGTTTTTTGTTGAAGCGTTTCGTTGGCGCTTTTCCAATATCGTGCAATAATGCTGACCACCGCAACCAAACGTCGTCCGTATTGGGACAAATATTATCAACCACTTCTAAGGTGTGGTAAAAATTATTTTTGTGGGTTTGACCTTCAATTTCTTCTACTTGATTCAAAGCAGTTAATTCTGGGAGGATAATATCTAAAAGACCAGTTTTATATAATAGTAAAAATCCAATAGAAGGTTTCTCTGTCGAAAGTATTTTATTCAATTCATCTACAATTCTTTCACCTGAAATTATATTGATTCGGTCTGCATTTTTTTTTATGGATTGCAAGGAATTTTTTTCAATTTCAAAACCCAATTGATTGGCAAACCGAATTCCTCTTAACATTCGCAAAGGATCGTCAGAGAAAGTAATGTCGGGATCGAGAGGTGTTTTGATGATTTTATTTTTCATATCATCCAATCCATTGAACGGATCGGATAATTCGCCAAAATTCCTTTCGTTTAAGGATAGAGCCAAAGCATTAATGGTGAAATCACGACGATTTTGGTCGTCTTCCAAGGTTCCGTTTTCTACAACAGGATTACGGCTGTCGAGATTGTAGGACTCTTTTCGAGCGCCTACAAATTCGATGTCGGTATCTTCAAAACGCAACATTGCGGTTCCATAGGTTTTAAAAACTTGGACTTTTGGTTTGTTGGGCAACATTTCCGAAACTTTTAAAGCTAATTCAATTCCGCTGCCAACAGCGACAATATCGATGTCTTTCTTGAAATCTCTTTCCAAGATTAAATCTCTCACAAAGCCACCAATCACATAACTTTCGACGTTAAGTTCTTGGGAAGCTTGAGAAATGACTTCGAATATTTTATTATTTAAGGCTGATTTGTAATTCATAATTTTACCGCAAATTCGCAAATTAATTTTTTGAACTTATGATGCGTTTGTATTCTAAAGAGACTAAATTGAAATTAACAAGTATCGCCAATTTGTTTTTAGAGACTTTTAAATAATTTAAACATTGATTATAATGACTGTTGTTGAAACAATCGACGGTTTTTATTTCGAGAATAATTTTATCGTAAACTACAAAGTCTGCATAAAATTTATGTTTTAAAGTAGTCTCTTTATAATTAACAGAAAACTCTTTTTCCCTTTGATATGGAATATTTAGTTGTTGTAGTTCATATTCAATTGCATCTTTATAAACTATTTCAGAAAACCCTTTTCCTAGATTTTTATGCACTTCAAATAGAATACCTACTATTGTATAATTTTCGTCTTTAAAAATATATTCTTCCATAAAATCTAAAAATAATAATTTGCGAATTTGCGGTAAAATTTATTTTCGTATCACTTTTACCTGCGAATCGCTCGTCAATTTTATAATTGTCGAAGGTTTTCCAGCAATTTTTTCGCGATGCAAATTTACAACATAGTCCACGCCTTTTATAATTTCGGGACTAATATCTTTGAAGGCAATAGGAGTGGGGTTTCCCGATATATTTGCCGAGGTGGAGACCAATGGCTTTTTCATTTTTTCCATCAATTTGAAACAGAAAGGTTCCTTGACAATTCGGATTCCCAGAGTGTTGTCGGTGGCAATTAAATTGGCAGCCACATTTCTAGGTTTGTCAAGAATTAGAGTTGTGGGTTTTTCGGATAAATCCATAATTTGCCAAGCCACTTCGGGAATATCCTTGAAAACATTGTACAACATTTTTTCGCCATTCATCAGGCAAATCATCGATTGAGTTTCGGCTCTTTGTTTGAGTTTATATATTTTGGCTACCGCTTCAGGGTTTGTGGCATCGCATCCAATTCCCCAAACGGTATCCGTTGGGTAAAGGATAATTCCGCCTTGTTGTATGATTTCGAATGCTTTGTGGATTTCTTGGTTGATGTCCATATCAATTTTTATGAGGTACAAAGGTATTTATCCTAATCTAGTGTATTAGCCCGTTAATTGAAACTTTGCAGTTGGTTGCAAATTTACCTAAAAAAATAAGTTTGAGAAAAGATTTATCCTTTTCTCAAACTTATATAAAGTTTATTTTTAAAATTATTTTTTTAGATACAATCCTATAATCATTAATGCCAATGCAAAAAACATTCCAACAAACCATTTTAGCATATCGTTTTTGCTTTCTTTTATTTCGACTTTTACAGATTCTATTTTGGTGTTTACTTGTTCAAATTTTAATTCCAATTTCAAGAAGTCTTCTTTAACCGTACTTTTAAAGTCTGAATTTTCGTATTTAATATCATTTTGGACTTCTTCTCTTATTGCATCAACAAATTCTTTTGCTTTTGCATCAGATAGTTTGAAATCTGTTTTTAATATTTTGTATAAATTTAAGTTTA
>CAMDGJ010000174.1 GCA_945897545.1 Flavobacterium psychrophilum | reverse complement strand
AAAAGCTTTATGAGGTTACTCTCGACTCTTTAAAAGCATTTACAGCAAGTAGCGAAAGATTAAAAAGTTATTCTGAGACAATTATTGAAAAAGTAAATAATTATGAACCAACTGAAAATCAATTAGCTAAAATAAAAAATCCTATAAGTTTTGATTACAAAGATGAGTTTTATATCAGTGAGTTATCATTGAACCATTTAGGAAGGCTATTGAAATCTAATGAAATATATATAGTGTATAAAGAAGATAGACCATTTAAGCTAGTGGTAGTGGAACTCAGAATCCCAAATTTTGACGATATATTAATACTATCAGCTACTCCTGACATGAGGCTTAAGATAATTTTTGAAGATTTAGATATGATTTATTTTGGGGAAGTTGAATTTATAGGAAAACTTTACCAATTACCCAATAAATCATTTTCAAAAATGACTTTAGAGTATCCAAATACCACAAAAATTTTGGATGAAATTTCAAAAGATATAGGGGATACAAAGGTTATAGGTGTTGAATCTGAAGCTTTGAAAACCCACTTACGGTTGGATGGGAACTTTCAAAACACATCAGGTACAAATTCTTTTGTAAACGATAATCTACTAATAATCAGCTCAAATTTCATTGATGATTACAATGTTCCCATATGGGCAGATTCACTCGGTATGCTATTTTCTTCGACAAATTGCGATAATAGATTGGTAGTTCGAAATAACCACGAATTCATGATTCGAACTTACGCTGATGAAATTCTGCAAGAGATACACTTGAGTTGGTTAGAAAATGCTCAAGAGCAGGCTGTTGGAAGAGCACGACTAGCGAGTAATAATAATTTTGTTATTATATTAAGTCGGGTAATATCATCACATCCGCAAACTAAATTTTATTATGATTACAAAACGGAAGACATTCCAAAAATAATTTTTGATATTATTAATTCGAATCTTTCAGGTTCGGTTTCTAATGATTTTTCTAATCATTCAAATTACATTTCGGGTTTTGAATCAGATTTAGAATCAAAAAATGTGAACCATACCTATAAGAAAAGTATCAAATAATTAAATTGTTAAGGTAATTATACCCATCCCCCCTCCCAAGGGGGGTGGGTGTTTATTGCCCCTAATAGCCCTATAAATCCCCTGTGAGGCTAAATAAGCAAACAAACGACACGTTAATTGACTGTATATATACAATCGTCAGAATGTGTTAAAACGGCTTTAGTTGGGTTTTTTTAACGGAAATTCTCATCGGAATTGATATCATCTAATTTTCCCCTATTTTATAACAATACATTTACATACTATTATTCAGCTCGCTGAGAACGCTAAATTATATTTTTATTTTTGCAATATGTTTTTATAAAATGTTGAATTATATCTATTTGTATTAGGAAAAATAGTCTATTGTAGTTTTATGAAAATAGGTGCGCACCTATCTCCCTTATTATTACTGTGGAAAAAATAGAGTTTATAGTATTTTGGAACTACTTAATTAGATTTTATTACATGCCTAATTTTTAGAAATACAAGTGAATTTTGGAAGTATAAATTTTTGTATTAAGTGATTTTGATTTTTCACCAAAAATTATAATAAAATGAATAGTATCTTTAAAACATTATGTTGGATTATTTTTGCATTATGTGTAATTGGGTATTTCTTACCGGATAATGGAGGAGGAGCAGAACTTGAAAATGGAGTATGGACTATCCGAGCTCAATCATATTTAGAGGTTGGAACAATTGGAATTAATCTTGAAAGATTTGGTACAGATGTATATGATTTTTCAAAGAAAAATCCTCAGGCAAAGAGGCTTGTTCTGATTATTATAGACAGTTGTACAGATGATTATGGAAATAAAAGTTCTTATGAAAGTAAAGTTATTTTTAATTCTTTTGATTTAATGGAATATTCAAAATATGCCGATAAACAATCCTTTCAATATTTTTCCAACTTTGAATCTGTAGTAAAAGCTCAATGGAATTTTTGTGGTTAAGGTTTATTTAGTAATTAAAAATATTTTTTAAGTTCCACAGATAATTAAAAGGTATTTATTGAATTGTATGTAAAATTATTTGTTCAAAATTGATTGATAACAAAAATAGTATGAAAAACAAAGATTATTTGATAGCGATTGTAGGATTCGCTGCTTTTCTTTTTGTACTCATTCAGTGGTGGAAAAGTGATTCTAATCAACTCCCTAATGTAGGAACTACTGAATCTGCAGAAAACAATTTAGTAAAAAATATTGCAAAAGAGTACGGTCATTATTGGATTCATATTAATCCTGACAATGGTTATCGAATAATTCTTGAATTTAGGAAAAACACAACTAAATCAGAGTATTTTTCATACTCAAGAAATACTAATGAATTTAAAAAGTTTGCAACAGTTGACGGAGTTTGGAATGAAATTGGAGCCTTTGAAGTGGAGCAAAAAGTAGATGAATATGACGCAGTTGTTACGTGGTATTTCACTGAGGATTATAAAAAAATGAAAAATTCTAAACTAGAATTTGTTAGATTAACAAAAGAACTAAATGCTACCGAACCTAAAATAACTGTTGATTATCCTGAAATTAAAATTTTACAACATACATGGATGGCAAAAAATCTTAATGTTAGCTCATTTAGAAATGGTGACCCAATTCCGGAAGCTAAAACTGAAGAGGAATGGAAGAGATTAGGTGATTCAGGATTACCTGCTTGGTGCCATTATGAGAACGACCCAAAAAATGATGAAATTCATGGAAAACTTTACAATTGGTATGCGGTTAAAGACAGAAGAGGTTTGGCACCCAATGGATGGAATATTCCTTCTTATTCGGATTGGAGAGTATTACTTAATAATTTAGGAGGTGAAGAAGGGGTAGGCTTAAAACTTAAATCAAAGACAGGGTGGAACAATAATGGAAATGGTAACAACGATAGTGGTTTAAATTTTAAGCCAAGTGGGGTTCGAATTGAAAATGGTGATTTTATTGATATAGATGCTATTACCATGTTGTGGTTATACAATGAATTTGATAAAGATAATGGACGGTTTCGAGCTTTATCTTATGAGAATAATGACTTTGAAGAGCTTTATATTTTAAAACAGTATGGTATGTCTGTAAGATGTATGAAATATAGTAAGTAGCAGCTTACCATAACTACCCATCCCCCCTCCCAAGGGGGGTGGGATACCTTATTTCTAGCATCTAAAAGTACCACTTCATCATTTTCCCCTATTTTCCAACATTATAAATACGGTATTAAATTCAGCTCTCTTAGAACAGTGAATTATTTTTTTATTTTGGCAATATGGTTTTGTAAAATATTGTAATTTAGGTGGTTACATGGATTTTAATTGTATTTAATAGACTTGTAATAATAGGAAGTCTTCTATCTCCCCTATTAATTTGATGATATCTTTCTTTTACTATTTAATTTTATAGAATTGGATATTTGGAAAACGGTTGGATTAGAAGTTACATTTATTTATTTTTGTAGTGGAAAATCTAGGACTTTAATAAAAGGTAAAATCTGATTTTTTAACATTTAAATTTTAATATTATGATTCTGAGCTTCAGACAATTAAATGTTTTTTGCACAATTGCAATTTCATTTCTAATTTTTTCGTGTGGGGAGGGAGGTTCTCCTTTTGCTACAAAAAACGGCACATATACTTGTAATACAGACGACACCGAAGCGACAATAAATGTTATTGGCGATAGTTGGACTGCAGAGATTACTCGTACCTTTCCGTGGGGCGATACAAGAACAGAATATCTCACGGGCGAGGTTCGAGATGGTGAACTCTACGTAGAAGATTCATTCTTATCCTCTCTTGCAAATTTTTCTGAAAACAATCTTTATCTGAAAAAATCAGGAATAAAATGTATCAAAAATTAAAATTAATCAGTATGAATCCTAAAAACACAATTTTTTTTGGTATTATATTTTGTTTTATTTTTCTAAGCTTATTCTCATGCGGAGGAGAAGGAAATGTAAATGAATCTAGTACATCAAAGCAAGATGAAAGTATTAATTATAATATATCAGAAGATTTTTACGGAGTATATGAAGGCGAACAGCCAAGTTACTCTATGAAAAATAAATTTGGTGATGACTTCATAGTCGATGGTGAACCATTAATAGTACCTGCAATGAACCATAAATTTAAAGTGGAAGGTAACCTTAAGATTAGTCTTCAGCAGACATCCATTGAAGATAATGGGAGGTATTATTATGATGGAGAATACAAAATAGAAAATGTAAAGAATGATACTATATACATGTTCTGCAGTTTTTGGGAAGACGGAGGCTCTAAACCTGAATTCAAATTAAGAATAAACATGAATACGCATAAAGGAATATGCATAAGGGAAAATGAACCAATTTTTGAAGTTTCCAAAATCGATTAAGTATATGATTATTACTCTTAGCAAACAAGTTTCAAGTATTTAGCAACTATAGAAAACCCTATAGGAGTTAAACTTTAATATTACAAACCAATTTTCTAAACCCTTTAACAACATTATCATGGATAAAAAAACAATAGGTTATGTTTTAAGCGTAGCAGGTTTCGTCAACCTTCTCGTTTTAAATGGTGGATTATCGTATAATCCAATTCCATTTTTAACTTTTTTAGTATCGTTTGGATTCGGAATTTTTCTTTTATATAAAGAAGATACACCTGTTCGTCATTTATGGGAAAGTATAATGAAGTCAAAAAAAGGTGAACATACATCTAATTATGAAAGACCGATGAGTACGGAGAGAACTCCAAGTACTGAGATGCAATCAGGCACTGAAATACAACCAAATACTGAAAATCCTTCAAGTATAGGCTTACAATCAAGTTATGAAGTACCGAGACATAAATCTGTTTATGAGCCTAAAGAAAATGTAAATATTGTAGCTTTACTTGCTGTTGCTGTGTCAGTAATCTCTGTATTTTTGCCTTGGTTTGCATACAGTACGAGTGCAAAATCAGATACTTTTAATATGGATATGGAAAGTGCCGTAAATATTAGCGGAAAGTCTTTAGATTATCCAATATTAGGGGTATTCATTATTTTGTTAGGCGGATTTTTAGCTTATAAAAATTTCAAATGGTCATTTTTTGCAGGTTTTTTTAATTTTATGGCGAGTCTTGGTTATATTTTCGGATGGATTGGAATGGGAAATCTTGGAGGTTTGGGTATCGGTGACGTAGATATAAATTACAGTTTTGGAGATGCCTCAGTAAGTGCAAGTTTTGACCCGACATTTGGTGTTTATTTATTTTGTGTTTCATCACTTGTATTTGTTCTATTTACTCTAAAATATTTAAAGTCTAAATAAATTATAAACTGTGTTGATGCAGTTTAGTTACGTAAGAAGTACTAAAACGACTTAACGAGGCAGGTAAACTTAGATTATCTGCCTCTTATTTATGAGTATGAAGAATTGAAGCTAAAACTTAAGTGGATAATAGTGTTACGGAACTTGCAATCTATTAGGCTATAAGTACTTAAAGTAATTGTAAATAGGTCAAATATTGAAATATATCCTTAAAATCGCTAATCCCCCCCTCCCAAGGGGGGTGGGGAGTTCTATATACTTTAGGGTTATATGTGTACAATTATGAATTTAATTCAGTGTAGGATATGGATTATTTTTCCCCAAATTTTTGAAATATATAATGTGTCTGTTAATAGACTAGCTACCTATATCTAAAATTTGACCTCGAAATTTAAACGTATCTGACCCTTTTTCAAAAACAAATACTTTCCTGTTACCACGAAACCCCCGGCACCCTCTCAATTGCTATTTTTTTGCGTGATGATAATAGTTTGCGCTTTAATTAAATCTTTCAAATAATTTTTAATGTGTATATTGGGATTAGATAATCCCATATTTTTTGAATTCTAAAATCGAAAAAATCCTATGAAAAAATTATTAATCTTTTCCATTTTTTTACTTTCATTTCATGGTCTGATTGCGCA
>CAMDGJ010000173.1 GCA_945897545.1 Flavobacterium psychrophilum | reverse complement strand
CAACAAATACCTATTCCTCAATGTTATATTGGAGCAAATGCGTGGAGTATTCCTTTAAATCCAACAATTGCAACTACGCCAGTGCCTGTAAGCAAAGATCATTTCTTAAAAGGGGCTATCGCTATCGCTGCCAATGGTGTCGCCATTTTTAACTACCATACCAATACCGGTGTTGATTCTTTTCTTGATGGACAATTAGATAATTATGGGGGTCACTGCGGTCGTGCCGATGACTATCACTATCATACCGCACCTATGCACCTGATAAGTTTGGGACAAACCACTTACAATTTACCTATTGCGTTTGGGCTGGATGGTTTTGCTGTTTATGGTGCTTTAGAACCTGATGGTAGCGCAATGGCAACGCTCGATACCAATCACGGTCATTATGGAACCAATGATGTTTATCATTATCACGGTACAGTAACGGCGCCTTATATGATTGGGAATATGGTAGGAAAAGTCATCGAAGATGCCAATTTACAGATTATTCCACAAGCGTCTGCAAATTCCGTGAGAGGTCCTGGTGAAGGTCAAAACCCTTTAAAAGATGCTTTGATAACTGCTTGTGTACCAAATGCAACAAACAATGGATATAATTTATCTTTTTCCTATAAAGGGATCCCAGGTAGTGCTACCAATTATAGCTGGAATGGAACGTCTTATACTTTTAATTATGTAAATTACCCAACGACTATTTCCATAAATGGAGTGGTGACAACTCCTCTAAACCCAGGAACTTTGGTTTCAAAACGAACAGGTTTTGCTCAATGTACTGTTCCTAATTTGGCAACACAAGCATTTGGATTAAACGATAACAACATCTCCATATACCCCAACCCAGCGACCGATGTTTTAAATATAAAAGTCAAAAACGGCGTTTCAGAAAGTAATATTCAGTCGATTTCAATTTATGGAATAAAAGGCGAATTGATTTCAAAAACCCTGCATTATAAACAAAATATTGATATTAAAAATCTTTCTAAAGGGATGTATTTTGTTAAAATAATTTCAGATACCTTTGAAGTTACAAAAAAATTGATGGTTGAATAATTTTAAAACTTATTTCAAATGAAAAAAATACTAATTTTTGGAATCATAATAATAAATTCTACTTTGTTTTTTGGACAAAGTGTTTCTAAAACAATACAATTTTTACCAGATACCGGACAAACTCAAAGCTACGCTACAACTTTTGGTGAAGACCAAGATTATTTGATAAACACTCCTTCATTTACCAATAATAACAATTTAACAATAACAGATAATGTAACGGGATTAATGTGGCAGAAAGGTGATGGTGGCGAAATGACCATTGAAAACGCTATTGCGTATTGTGATAATTTGGTTTTGGGAGGATATTCCGATTGGAGATTACCTATTCCCATAGAGGCATTTAGTATTCTGAATCATCAAAATTCGAATCCTGCAATTGACACAAACTATTTCGCTTCGACAGCTGCAGATTATTGGTGGACAAGCGTTTTCGAATTGAATTCTACAACGAAAGTTTGGTGTACCAATGCTGGAGGAGGGATTGGAAATCATCCAAAAGCAGAAACCATAAGTGCAGGCGGAACAAAGAAATTCCATGCTCGTGCAGTTCGAAATGTTACCACTCCAACTACCATTACAAACCATTTTACAGATAATGGGGATGGGACTATAACCGATAATTTAACCCAATTAGTTTGGCAAAAAACACCTTACACAGATTCATTTACTTGGGACAGAGCTTTGACTTATGCTGAAGGACTCACGATTGGAACTTCATCGGATTGGCGTTTGCCGAACATCAAAGAATTACAATCGATAAACAATGAATTGGCAACAAATCCATCTGTTTTTGCAACTTATTTTACAGGATTAGGAGTTCATAATTATTGGTCGTCAACGACATTGCCAAACCAAACTTTAAGTGCTTGGTATTGGAACACACAATTTGGAATTACAACGTATGATTTAAAAACCAATCCAAATTATGTGCTTTGTGTAAGAGGAAATCTCACCTTGTCTGTGAAACAAGAAACGCTAAATGCTTCGATTAAAATACATCCAAATCCATCTTCTGATTTTGTTTCCATTTCATTTCCAAGCTATACAACTTCAGCAAAAATTGAAATAGCCGATGCGCTAGGAAAAATAGTTTTAAGCAAAGAAATTGTTATCAATTCTAACGAATACCTATTAGATACTGAGGGAATTTCAGAGGGAATCTATTATTTATCCATCATAAATGGAAATAATAAGAATACGTATAAAATTATAAAGAAAAAATAATGAAAAAAATAGTTGTACTATTATTTCTATTGGTAATTAATCATTCAAATTTTGCACAACAACATAACGTAATCTTTGTTATAGCAGATGATATTGGAGCTGATTATTGCGGATTTTATTCCAATTATACCCTTTATGATCCCATACTTGATACCATTGCAATGCCAAATGTTAGGCGTTTATTAAAGAGAGGGGTTCGGTTTAAAAATGCATGGTCAAATCCAGTTTGTTCTCCCACTCGTGCGGGAATGTTGACAGGCAGATATAGTTTTAGAACAGGGGTTGGAAATGCAATTGGAGCTGGTACATTATCGGTTTTGAATACAAATGAAATTACCATTCCAAAATTATTAGATGTATATTCTCCAAATGGGATTTCTAAAGCATTAATAGGAAAATGGCATTTACAATTGCCCTCAGTTACAAATTATAACAATCCAAATATAATGGGGTTTAACCACTACGAAGGAAGTCTGTCGGGAGGAATTTCCGATTATTTCAATTGGCAAAAAATCAAAAATGGAGTGGCTTCTACCAATACAAATTATGCTACAACTGAGGTGGTAAACAATTCTATTTCTTGGATTACCGCTCAGCCAACTACACAACCGTTCTTTCTTTGGATGGCATTCAACGCACCACACAGTCCCTTTCATTTGCCACCAGCGGGATTATATTCGGACACCACTTTGAGTGGAACAGCGGCAGATATTTCGGCTAATCCAAAAAAATATTATAAAGCCATGGTTCAAGCTATGGATCACGAACTTGGACGTTTATTTGATTATTTGCAAAGTAGTGGAAAATGGACAAATACAGACATCGTTTTTATTGGAGATAATGGAGCTGATCCTGCAATTAATCAAGGTTCTGGAAGTGCAAAAGGGAGTGTGTATCAGAAAGGCATAAGTGTTCCTTTTATTATTTCGGGACCAACAGTTGTAAATCCAAACAGAAGTAGCGATGCGCTTGTTAGCACAGTCGATTTATTTGCAACAGCATTAGAATTATTTGGATTTTCAAACTGGCAATCGCAAATACCTTCAAATAAACCAGTAGATTCAAAAAGTTTAATACCTATATTATTAAATACAGCAACAGCTGTTAGACCATGGGCATTTACGGAGGTTTTCAAAGATACTCCTACATCTGGAGATGGAAAAGCAATGAGAAATACGGAGTATAAATTGATAAAATTTGACGATGGTACAGAAAAATTTTTCAATTTAATGACGAATCCAATCGAAACTATAAATCAAAATTTACTTTTAGGAACGTTAAACACCGTGCAAACGGCCAATTACACCTCGCTATGCAACGAAATGACGACACTAGTAGGATCGACCAATTATTGCAATCCAATATTCTTGAATAACGAAAGTTTTGAGGCCAATGAAAACAGGGTTTATCCCAATCCTTTTCAATCCACTATCCGTTTAAAATCCTACTCAGGAAACGAAAAATATGAATTGTATTCTAATTTTGGTCAGTTGATTTATTCTGGATCAATGATCGAGAAACAAGATTTCTCGGCTTTGTCAAAAGGAGTTTATTTTCTAAGAATAAAAGATAAATCTACTGCCACAGTTAAGCTTGTAAAAGAATAATTGTCTTATTTCTACTGTTAGATTATGTATATTTGTATTGCAGAATAGAGAGATTATTGTCAGTGCATTAAACCTGTCTAACAAATAAATTTTTCGCAATTTTGCTTGACACTATTAATTCATTTCTTTGGATATTATTTCCAATGACTGATCAAAAGGTTCTTTTCTCAATAATTCAATTCTAGAACCCAAAGCGATGGAATAGTTCATGAAATTCGCAGAATATCACCATTATTTCTGGACGATATTACTCTAATTCAGGATTTTTAAAAATGGGATATCGATTATATTTGAAAATTACATTGTTGAATTTGTTTTGCGCTTTTTTTAATTAATAATTTGTTGGAATTATAACCAAATGAAAAAATACCTAAAAAGCACTTTGTTGCTTTTATTCTTGTTTATTTCTTTAGATGTTGTTCTAGCCCAAACATCAAGTCTGGTATCTGTTGGAATTAATGGTAAACTAATTTATACGCCGGACAGTAAGGGTAATATAGTGCCTGATTTTAGTGGAGTAGGGTATATGAACAGTGAATCACCAATTCCAGCAGTTGATGTGGTACTCACTGTAAACCCAGTTGCCGGAGATAATTTAGCTAACGTGCAAAATGCTATCAATCAAGTGGCAGCAATGCCATTAGATGCAAATGGTTTTAGAGGAGCTATTCTTTTGAAGGCAGGAACTTATAATAATAGCGATATTGTTACTATTTCGGCCAGCGGGATAGTTCTTCGTGGTGAGGGATTTGATGGAAATGGAACTAATTTTATTGCTACGAAAACTTCACAACACATACTATTTAATTTTACTGGAGCTTCTGGAACGGCCTATAATTCTGCAAATTCAACAAGAAAAAAAATAACAGATTTATATGTTCCAATTGGGGCAAAGCAAATAACAGTTGCTTCGGGACATACTTTTGATGTTGGAGACAAAGTTTTTGTACACCGTATTCCAAATGATGCTTGGATAAGTTTATTGGGAATGAATTTATTAACTTCAATTCTGCCTAAAGACCCCACAACAAAGGATTGGACAGCTAGTGGTTATGATATGGATTCTGAAAGAAAAATAATAGCAATAAATGGAAATGTAATTACCATAGATGCACCCATTATGGATATTATTGATCCAGTTTATGCTACTGGTGAACTTGTAAAATTTACCGAAAGTAGAATTCAAAATTGTGGCATTGAAAACATGAGAATTTCCTCTACTTATATTTCTGATACAGATGAAAATCATGGTTGGGAAGCAGTATCCTTTGAAAATATTTACAATAGCTGGGCACGAAATCTAGAAGTTTATTATTTTGGCTATTCTGCAGTTCATATCAATTCTCATGCTAGTTTTATTACTGTTGATGGTTGCAAAATGTTAGATGCAAAATCCACAATTGATGGAGGTAGAAGGTATTCTTTTAATGTTGACGGGCAACGGAACTTAGTGCAGAATTGTACCACCAGAAATGGTCGTCATGATTATGTAAATGGCAGTCGCACTTGTGGACCTAATGTTTTTTATAAGAATACATCAACCATTCAAAAAAGTGATATTGGTCCTCATCATCGCTGGTCTACAGGGATTTTATTTGATAATATTGTGGGTAATGGTAGTCAAGATATTCAAAACCGACTCGATTCTGGATCAGGGCACGGTTGGTCTGGAGGACAAATTATGTTTTGGAACTGCACTGCGGGCAAAATGATTGTCCAAGATCCACCTGGCGATCAACGCAATTGGGCCATTGGATGCAAATCTCCTGCAATCACCAATGAAGGGGATTGGACAAAAACTGAGTTGTTAGGAACCATAGAATCTAAGGGAACTTTTATCACTGCTATTCCGAGTTTATTTCAAGCGCAACTTAACGAGCGCTTATCGAATTCGCTTTCTGTTCATGAAATTAATTTTTCAGATGAAAATAATGATATTAATCTATTTCCGAATCCAGCTTCAGATAGCATTACGATAAAAACTACAATGAATTTGAAAACGGCTTTATCGATTAATATTTACAATGCGACTGGTCAGCAGGTCAAAAGGTTTCTAGTAAATCAAAATAATATTAATAAAGAATATT
>CAMDGJ010000172.1 GCA_945897545.1 Flavobacterium psychrophilum | reverse complement strand
AACTTTAAAATTATGGAAATAGATTTTTCAAAAAGCTCCAACGGCTTGATTCCAGCGATAATTCAGGATAGCGAAACTAAAAGTGTTTTGATGCTGGGCTATATGAATGCAGAATCCTATCAAAAAACATTGGATACCCAAAAAGTAACTTTTTTTAGCCGTTCGAAACAAAGACTTTGGACTAAAGGCGAGGAGAGTGGTAACTTTTTAAATTTAATTGATATCAAAAATGATTGCGATAGTGATACGCTTTTGATACAAGTGAGACCAGACGGACCAACTTGTCATACTGGTTCAGATACTTGCTGGCAAGAGTCTAATAATGAAGAATATGGTTTTATTTCTAAACTAGAAGAAACTATAAATGCGAGACGAGAAAATTCCGATTCAGATAAAAGTTATGTTGCTTCATTATTCGAAAAAGGAATCAATAAAATTGCTCAAAAAGTGGGAGAGGAAGCTATAGAAGTTGTTATTGAAGCCAAAGATAATAATGATGAATTATTTTTGGATGAAAGCGCCGACTTGCTTTTTCATTATCTCATTTTATTGCAAGCCAAAGGATTTCGGTTGAATGATGTTGTTGCCGTTTTAAAAGATCGTCAAAAGTAACAGACCTATTTCTAATTAGTTGTCATATATAAAACCCAATAGTTTATTAATATACTATTGGGTTTTGATTTTTTCTTTTATTTCCAATGGCAATCTGTTATATTTACTTTTTTATTACAAATTATCTTGTCACAATGCAAGATTGTCAAGGTAATGAGCCAAACCTGATATTTATCACTCTAAAAAACGAGTTTTTTTCTCTTTGCGACTTTGCGGTGAAAAAAATTATAATAAATAGAAAAATTACAATGAAAAATTATCTAAGTTTTATTTGCATCTCTTTACTGCTTTCTAATGTGTTAACTGCGCAGGGACTTCTAGGAAATAAAGAAGAAATATTCACTAGACAAGACAGTCTACGTGGAAGTATTACCAAAGAAAGAGCTTGGTGGGACTTGAAGAACTATCATTTGGCCATCAAAGTAAATCCTGCTGATAGTACAATTTCGGGTTCGAATACCATTCGCTACAAAGTTTTGAATCCCTATCATCGGATGCAAATTGACTTACAAGAACCTTTGAAAATCTCTAAAGTTACCCAGGATGGCAAAGAATTAAAATATCAACGAGATGGTAATGTTTTTTATATTGATTTGGTTGCATCACAAAATGTTGGAGAAATAAAAGAAGTTGTAGTTTTTTATGGCGGAAAACCTAAAATTGCCGTGAATCCGCCTTGGGATGGCGGAATTACTTGGAAAAAAGATGCCAATGGCAATCCCTTTATCGCTTCCACTTGCCAAGGGATAGGCGCTAGTGTTTGGTGGCCCAACAAAGACCATATGTATGACGAAGTTGAAGATATGCTCATTAGTGTCAATGTTCCCAAGAATTTGACGGATGTTTCCAATGGTCGTTTGCAAAGCGTTGTTGATATGAAAGACGGTACCCGAACTTTCAATTGGTATGTTTCCAATCCCATCAACAATTACGGTGTAAATATAAATATAGGCGATTATGTTTCTTTTTCTGAAGTTTTCAAGGGCGAAAAAGGCGATTTGGATTGCGATTATTATGTATTACGAGATAATTTGGAAAAGGCAAAAATTCAATTTAAAGATGTTCCAAGAATGTTGAAAGCTTTCGAACATTGGTTTGGCCCGTATCCTTTTTACGAAGATAGTTACAAATTGGTTGAAGCGCCGTATTTAGGAATGGAACACCAAAGCAGCGTTACTTATGGAAACGATTTTACCAATGGGTATCGAGGCGGCGATTTGAGTGATACTGGTTGGGGATTGAAATTCGACTATATTATAATTCACGAATCGGGGCACGAATGGTTCGCTAATAATATTACCTACAAAGACATTGCTGATATGTGGATTCACGAAAGTTTTACGTCCTATTCTGAATGTTTATTTGTCGATTATTATTATGGGAAAGAAGCAGGAAGCGAATATGCGAGAGGTTTAAGAAATGGCATAAACAACACTAAAACCATTATCGGAACTTATGATGTAAACAAAGAAGGCTCTGGCGATATGTATCCAAAAGGTGCCAATATGTTGCATACGCTTCGCCAAATCGTGAATGACGATGAAAAATGGAGAACGATTTTGCGAGGTTTGAACAGCACTTTTTACCACCAAACCGTGACAACCAAACAAATTGAGGATTTTTTAAGCAAAAATGTTGGACTTGATTTAGGGCCGTTTTTTGACCAATATTTGCGCGATATTAGAATCCCGACATTCGAATATAAATTCAAGGATAACAACTTATCGTTCCGCTGGACAAATTGTGTTCCTGGCTTTTCTATTCCTATAAAAGTAAGGATAAACGGAAAAGAACAATGGCTAAAACCTCAAGCAGAATGGACTAATGTACCACAAACCGTGAAAGCGCTGAAAATTGAAGTGGATAAGGATTTTTATGTAAATTTGGTGAAGAGTAACTAAAAAATAAGTGTAGATTTCTACCGCTAAAACAATATCAAAGTGACGCCAACACAATCACCCGCTAGCGCGAGCATCACCCCCCGCTAGCGCGAGCGTCACGCTCGTGACAATACTCTTACGGGCACGAGCTAGAAGCTCGCGCTAGCATTAGAAGTTGACCGATCGCTCGGATATACAAATGCCTCTTATTATGGATAGCGCGGAATTATATTCCGTGCCCTTTCCAATAGGCAACTAAAACACCCGAGGTTTTAGCCGAACTTACGAAGTCAATCGAACAGGATTACTTACTCAACTTTGTAGGCACGGAATACAATTCCGCTATCGCTAAGGAGAGAGTTATAAAAAACTAACCAAAAAAAATAGCAAACCATGTTTTTAAACACTTTCTTTTTCAAGTAATTGCACTTGACTTTTCAATCTTTCGATGAGCATACTCATCATTCTTTTGTTGAGATTAGATGAGTTTTTTCTGTATACCAAATATTCATCGGTAGTAAATAATCCGAGTATCATTCCTTTCAAAGCATTACGAAATTTGATGTCTTTTTGAATTGCATTTTCAATTATTGTGAATTTTTTTTCAATGGAATTGGTGCTGAAATCAATCTTGTTTTTCGTTAAATGATTGATGAAGGAAGCTACAAACAAATCGTTTTGCAGCTTCAGAATTGGGCGAAGTACTTCATTCTGAAAAAGTTCTTCTGCTGAGGATTGATCAGATATGGTGCCAATAGTTTGCCCTCTAAATTCCTTTAAAAAAACATCTCTTTGGTTCATCATTTTTTTTTTAAAATTAAAAAAAAACAACTTATAAAAGTTTAATTTTGCGCAAATAAAAAATAATATGCGATTTCATTCTAGAAAATGGGTAAAACCCGAAGATTTAAACCCGAACGGAACACTATTTGGAGGAAGATTATTAGCTTGGTTGGACGAAGAATTGGCTTTGTACACTATTATTCAATTAGAAAATTCCAGAATTGTGACCAAGCATATGTCCGAGATTAACTTTAGAAGTTCAGCACGACAAGGAGATATTATTGAAATTGGTATTGATGTTGTGAAATTTGGAAACAGTTCCTTAACGCTAAAATGTGAGGCGAGAAATATGATGACTCGGGAAACTATAATTTCAATTGACAGTACAACAATGGTGAATCTCGGAGAGGATGGGAAACCAAAGGCCCACGGTAAAACAGAGATTGAATTTGTGAAAGACCGCCTTTAATATTATTTTGACAACTCTTTTTCATTCGAAATTTCAGAGATTTCTAAATCAAAATAGGGAACAGATGCAATAATATGATCAAAAATGTCTGACATAATATATTCATAATTTTCAAATTTTTTATCTTTTGAAAAAGCATAAATTTCCAAAGGAACACCATAAGCAGTCGATTGCAACTGCCGACAAACCATAATCAAATCTTTATTTAATCCAGGATGATTATGAAGATATTGGGTAATGTATTTTCGAAATACGCCTAAATTCGTCAAATTACGGCCATTGATGGCAATTGATTTATCGATAAAATTACTTGAATTAAATTTATCAATTTCGGATTTTCTTTTATCGATATAAGTGCTTATCAGTTCGATTTTTTTCAAATTATTCAATTCTGATTCTTCTAAGAATCGAATACTGCTGGCTTTCAACAAAATGTGTCTTTTGATTCTACGTCCATCGGAATCGATCATTCCACGCCAATTTTGAAAAGAATCTGAAATTAAACTATAGGTAGGGATTGTGGTGGTGGTATTGTCGAAATTTCGAACTTTAACGGTAGCAAGATTTATTTCAATTACATCTCCATCGACACCAAATTTTTCCATTGTAACCCAATCTCCAATGCGCACCATATCGTTGATCGCAACTTGAACACTGGCAACAAATCCTAATATTGTGTCTCTAAAAATTAAAATTATCAATGCTGAAATAGCTCCTAAAATAGTAAGAACATCTTTTTGATTGATATCAAATATTTTTGAAACAATTACTGTTAGTCCAAACAGCCACAGCACAATATTAAAAACCTGAATAAAACTATCAATTGGCTTGTCGCTATACCTAGGCTTAAGTTTTAAATAATTCTTCAAGATATTTAAACCCATTCTGATGATCATTATTATGAGAACAACCATCCAAACACCAACAATTTTGCCAAACACAAATTCCCAGTAATCATATTTTTCTAAAATTACGGGTACAGATTTATAGACAATAAGTAAAGGAATTAAATAAAAAAGGTATTGTCCTGTTAAATTTTCGATGACATAATCATCAAATTTATTTTTTGTTTTTCTAGCTATTAATCTGAAAATTTTATCCAATAGTAAACGAAAAACAATAAAAAAGATATAAGCCAAAAAACACATTAAGATGATGTTTATAATCAAACTCAAATAGGAAGCCAAGGAATAATCAAAACCTAGTTTTCGCAATAATGGATAACACCAACCAAATATCCTTTCAAGAAAATTATTCATTTCTTAAGTATTTTTTTTCAACGTAAAAAGTCGCAAAGGGTAGGAGTGAAGCTCCAAGAATTATTGTAGTTGTTTTAAAATTCCATTTTTGAAATTTTATTAATAAAAATGTAAATAATACATAACCTATGAATAAAACGCCGTGTGTCATCCCTATCGGATACAATAAACTTTTGTAGAGAGCAAAATTTGAGGGTTTAATTAAAAGCATATTACCAAATAATAACAAATAAGAGATTCCTTCAAGGATTGCAATATTTTTGAAAATACGTAGCATTAAAGATTGTTGTTTTAAATTGAATTTGCAAAATTAACGATAATCATTGATTTTTAGAGTAATAATTCCCAAAGTAATTTACTTTTGTATTTCTAAACTATTATAATGAGCAAACGCGATTTAAAAAAATATTTGACTGCACTCGATAAAGCACAACTTGAAGAACAGATGCTTGAATTGTACGAAAAATTTAGTGCAGTCAAAACCTATTATGATTTTGTATTTAATCCTCAGGAAGACAACTTGGTTAAAGATTGTAAAATCAAAATTTCGAATGAATATTTTCCACAAAGAACCGGAAGTAAACTCAGAAGACCGAAGATGCGCCGTTCTGTTGCCCAAAATTACATTAAACATTTCATTCTTCTAGGGGTAGATCCATTCTTAATCGGCGATGTGATGCTTTACGCTATTGAAATAGCCCAAACTTTTTCAAGTGAACGAATGGTAAAACAAGAAGTCTTTTATAAAAGTATGTTCAGTTCATTTAAACAAGCCGTAATTTTTATGATTGCAAATGGAACACTAACCGATTTTAAATCAAGGATTGTTTCCATTAGCGATGAAACAATAAAACAAGACTGGTTTAACAAACAAGAATTTGAAGCAATAATAGAGCGCTTTGAATATTGATATATTCATAATGCGAATCAAGGGTTGAAAAAAGTATAAAAAAAGAAAGAAATATCTTTCAATAAA
>CAMDGJ010000171.1 GCA_945897545.1 Flavobacterium psychrophilum | reverse complement strand
GATGTAAAGCAACTTATGATTACAAGAATTATGATATTTGGAGTTTTAGCCAGCTTAATACAAGTGGCAGTTTACTATTTACTAATTATTATTTTGTGGAATGTTGGAAAAAAATTTCACACACCTATTAAAACTGCTTTTACTTGAGGTCTAATGATATTATATTCAATTTATGCTTTAGGAATAATTACAGTAATTCAAAATTCATTAATAGAAATTTTACACATGAAAAAAATTATAATTTATTTATTTATTGGATCTCTAATTACTTTTACTTTGGCTATCCAAAATTTTACGTATTGGCCATTTAAAACTTTGATACTTTTCATTTCTGGACTTATTGCTTTATTAATAAAATTATATTTAGACTTTAAAATTTCTAAATCTGAAATGCTTCGCCTGTTCGCTGTCGCTCGGGTCAAAAATCGTTAATCTTCAATCATCAATCAAATGTTCATACGAATAGTAAAAATGTCCTTCGCCGAAGAAAATATTCCTGCATTTCTGGAAAACTTCGAAATAATAAAAGTGAAAATACGAAATGCTCCGGGAAACCGTTTGTTGGAGTTGTATCAAGACAAAACCAACAAATGTGTTTTCTTCACCTACAGTTATTGGGAAGCAGAAGAAGATTTGGAAAATTATAGAAAATCGGAGCTTTTCAACGAAGTTTGGACATTTACTAAGAAGTTATTCAACGACAAACCTGAGGCTTGGAGCGTAGACAAAATAAGCCCCCTAACCCCCGAAGGGGGAATTAGCAACGTGTGAAATATTTAGTAAAAGATAACAATAAAACTTTGCGCCTTAGCGTCTTTGTGGCAAAATATATTAATTATAAATGAGGATGAGATGGCGCCCGTTCCTCGCAATGACAATATGAAATCAATAGTAATAAGAGAAATAAAATCCTTTTTTGGTTCGCCAATTGGTTATTTGGTAATTGCCGTTTTCCTGATTGGGAACGGATTATTCCTTTGGGTTTTCAAGGGAGAATATAACATTTTAGATAGCGGTTTTGCTGATTTGAGTCCGTTTTTCACATTGGCACCCTGGATTTTGATTTTCCTGATTCCTGCTGTTACGATGCGCAGTTTTTCGGATGAAAAAAAACAGGGAACTTTGGAATTGTTGTTGACGAAACCTTTGAGTATTTGGCAAATAGTGAACGGAAAATTCTTGGGTTCGATGTTGTTGATTGTAATGGCGATTATCCCAACACTCATTTATGTTTGGGTCATTTCTAGTTTAGGTTTACCCGAAGGTAATATTGATATGGGCAGCACCATGGGTTCTTATTTTGGATTATTGTTCTTGATTGCAAGTTATTCCGCTATTGGAATCTTTACTTCTACCCTATCCGAAAATCAAATTGTAGCGTTTATCATTTCGGTATTTTTATGCTTCTTCTTTTATTTTGGATTCGAAAGTGTAGCAACGATTGTTCCTAGTTTTCAAGGACTAATTTCAAGTATTGGAATGCAAGATCATTTTAAAAGTATGAGTCGTGGCGTGATCGACACTCAGGATGTGATCTATTTTGTGAGCATCACGGTCTTGTTTCTTTCCTTTACAGTTTATAACCTAAAATCCATTAAATCGTAATGACAACTTCCAATAAAAATAATTTAAAATCATTGTTGATTGTCGTTGCCGTTCTTTTGGTTTTGAATGTAATTGGCGGCTATTTTTTCCATCGTTTTGATTTAACGAAGGACAAACGATACACACTTTCGAACACTTCCCTGAATATTATCACACAAGTACAAAATCCGTTGTACGTAAAAATCTATTTACAAGGCGATTTACCGGCTGAATTCAAGCGTTTGCAAACTGAAACCCGAGATTTATTCGAAGAATTTCAAGCCTATAACAAGAATATTGTTTTCGAATTTGTTAATCCATTGGAAAACGAAGACGAAAGTATGGATAATATTAAAAATCTCTATCTAAAAGGCCTCACGCCAATAAACATTACCGTTGACGACAAAGGAAAACAATCACAAGCGATGGTTTTTCCTTGGGCAATAGCGGTTTACAACAACAAGGAAGTCAATATTCCTTTGTTGAAAAACATAATGGGCGCTTCTACTACCGAAAAAGTGATTGGTTCGGTGCAACATTTAGAATATTCGATTGCTGATGCCATCAACAAAATCACGAGAGCAAAACAAAAAAAAGTAGCCGTAATAAAGGGAAATGGCGAATTGCAAGATGTGCAGATTGCCAAATTCTTGATGCAGATTCGCGAAAGTTACCACATTGGTCCATTCACTTTAGATTCAGTTGCCAAAAACCCAACGGGAAGTTTGGAAGCTTTACAAAAATACGACTTAGCGATTATTGCCAAACCAACAGAGACTTTCACAGATGCAGAGAAACAGGTTTTAGACCAGTTCATCGTAAATGGTGGAAAATCCCTTTGGCTTGTAGACCAAGTCAATATGGAAATGGACAGTTTGTACAATGATTCTGGTGCCACTTTGGCATTTCCAAGAGATTTGAATTTGAACGAGATGTTCTTCAAATACGGGTTTCGAATTAATCCTGATTTGGTTAAGGATGAGCAAGGAAGTCCCATAAAATTAGCAACTGGCGATCCGGGAAGTGCCGCTCAATTTCAAGTGTTCAATTGGAAATTTGCACCACAAGTATATCCAATAAGTACGCATCCTATCGTAAAAAACTTAGGTGGAATCAAGTTTGATTTTGCCAACTCCATTGACACTTTGAAGAACGGAATCAAGAAAACGGTGCTGCTAAAATCTTCAGAATATTCGAAGAGAATTGGAACACCAACAGAAATTAATTTGAATATAGTGGCTGAAGAAACCTCTCCGAACCAATACTTAAATACTGGAAATATCCCGCTTTCGGTCTTGCTGGAAGGTTCGTTTCATTCGATGTTTGAAAACCGAGTTTTGCCTTTTGAGCAAAAGACTTTTAAAGGCAAAGGACGGGACAATAAAATGATTGTGATTTCGGATGGCGATATAATTCGAAACCAATTGGATAAAAACTTTCAACCCGTTGAATTAGGTTACGATCAACGCTCCGGAAATCTATATGACAACAAGGATTTCTTGATGAATTGTGTCAATTATTTACTCGATGACAACGGACTTATTAACATTCGAAGCAAAGACCTCGATTTGCCGCTATTAGATAAAGAAAAAGTTTACGAAACTTATACCAGCACCCAAATCCTAACTATCGGGCTTCCACTGCTTATTTTAGGGCTTTTTGGAGTTGTTTTTACCTTTCTAAGAAAGAAAAAATACAGCAACTAATGTTAATAAAAAAAGTTTTTATTCTAGAATAGTTTACGATATATTTGTAGCTATATTGATTTTTTGAATTTGAATAAAATTCACACCCAAAAAATAAAACAAAACAGATGAAATCGCCAACATCCAAAAATCAAATTAAAACGAATAATGGCGATTCCATATTCCAATAAAAAACAAATATATACTTCATATGAAATTTATAGTATCGAGTTCGTACTTATTAAAACAATTACAAGTTTTAGGTAACGTTATTAACAGTAGCAACACCTTACCTATTTTAGATAATTTCCTATTTGAATTAGATCACAATGCATTAACCGTTTCTGCCTCTGATTTAGAAACTACAATGTCAGCGACTTTAGACATTGATTCTACTAGCAAAGGAAGCGTTGCTGTTCCTGCTAAGTTACTTTTAGAAATCCTAAAAACCTTTCCAGAGCAACCCTTGACTTTCACCGTTGAAGAAAATAGCACCATAGAAATTAGTTCAAATTCAGGTAAATATGCGTTGGCGTATGCGCCAGGAGAAGAGTTTCCAAAATCTGTAAATTTGGATGAACCATCAGTAACCTTAGTTCCTGCAGATGTTTTGGCAACTGCCATAAGCAAAACAATTTTTGCGGCTGGAAATGATGATTTGCGTCCAGTTATGTCTGGAGTTTTCTTTCAATTTTCTCCACAAGGATTGACATTTGTAGCCACTGATGCTCACAAATTAGTGAAATATGCTCGAACGGATGTAACGGCTTCTCAAGTAGCCGATTTTATTATGCCAAAAAAACCTTTGACTATTTTAAAGAATATTCTTGGCGCTTCTGATGCAGAAATAAAAATTGAATACAACGATTCGAATGCAACTTTCTCTTTTGATAATTATATTTTAATGTGTCGTTTGATTGATGGAAAATATCCAAATTATGAAGCGGTTATTCCAAAAGAAAATCCGAATAAATTGATGATGGATCGAATACAATTTTTAAATTCCGTTCGTCGTGTTGCCATTTTTTCTAACAAAACTACGCACCAAATTCGGTTGAAAATTGCTGGTGCAGAATTGAATATTTCTGCCGAAGATATTGACTACGCTAACAAAGCCGAAGAGCGTTTGACTTGTGATTATCAAGGCGACGATATGCAAATAGGGTACAATTCCCGTTTCCTTACAGAAATGTTGACTAACCTGCAATCTGATATGATTATGCTTGAAATGTCTTTACCAAACAGAGCCGGAATCCTTACTCCCGTTGATGGATTAGAAGATGGCGAAACAGTAACAATGCTTGTAATGCCGGTAATGCTGAATAACTAATTTTAGATTGCAGATTGCAGATTTTAGATTGCAGTCTCGATAGTGATCGGGAAATTTTTAAAAAAGTTAACTAACCAAACATTATAAATAATTAAAAAGCCCCAATTTCGATGAAATTGGGGCTTTTTTTATTCATGCATCGCCAGAATTGGAATGTCTAATCGATTTGAAAATTTCTGAGTTAAACTCGGTTTGAATAATTCAACGAAGAAGTTTCGTTTGTAAGTGAGCATTGCTAAAATATCTATGTCTTTGAACAAAACAAAATCTAAAATGGTAGCCTGCACATCATTGCTTAGAATTATAGAAAACAGAACAGGTTCGGCTGCAAACTCTTCTTCCCATTCTTTTATGGTAGAAGCAGAAACATCTGAATCATTGGTTTTTACGTATAAACATTTTACTGTAGCATTTGTTTTCTTGGCAATTTTTAGCACATCTTTAAGTGCTTTTTTGTCTTTAACTCTATACCGAGTAGTAAATCCAATGATGTTAATTTTTTTAAACTTGGAGTCCAAAGGTACACTCAAAACTGGCACATCTACAGCGGTCAAAACATTGCCAGTATTTGTACCCAAGAAAAAGGCTTCCCAACCAGTAGCTCCTGCGGTTCCCATAACAATAAAATCGATTTTTTCTTCTTCTATGGCTTTTTTAATGTTGTAAAGTAAATTTCCATCCATCAATCTATGACTCATTACTATATGATCCAGATTCCGTTGTGCTGCTATAGCGTGAAGCTTGGGAATTTCTTCTTTAAACATATCAAATTTAGTCAATTGAAGAGATTCAAAAAGCACATTATAATTCTCAGGGAAAAACTGGTTGTCATAAATTGGGAGGTCAAAAGTGTGCAATAAAATGAGCTCTCCCTTAACTATTTTTGCAAATTCTAAAGCGTGGATAAAAGCATTAGTAGCAACATCGGTAAAATCTGTAGGAAACAAAATCTTTTTCATTTTATGAGTTTTAAGTTGATTTATACTTTAAAGGTAAGAAAAAAAATAAATGAACAAGACTAATTATCAAATGTTTACATAAGAATCAAAGCGAATAAACGCGCTTTTCAATTTAAAATTTAATACTTATATAGATTTATTACCTTTGCAAACAATACGAAAAAATATGTTATACAACGATTCCATAGTTGCCCTTGCCACGCCTTCCGGAGCTGGAGCAATTGCTATAATTAGGATTTCTGGTGACGAAGCCATTGCTATTGGAGATTCTGTTTTTCAATCCATAAAAGCTAAGGATTTGACTAAACAAAAATCCCACACTTTGCATTTGGGTCATATCATTGATAATCAAAAAACATTGGACGAGGTTTTGGTCTCCATTTTCAAAGGACCTCACTCCTACACTGGCGAAAATACTATCGAA
>CAMDGJ010000170.1 GCA_945897545.1 Flavobacterium psychrophilum | reverse complement strand
GTTTTCCAGGTACGTTTGTAGCTATTTCTTTAGCTACTTCAGACACTTATACAGCAACGAACTTACTCACTTCAACTTATTTTAAAGCGATAGTATCTAGTGGGGTATGTGCAAAAGCAGCAACGGAACCGGTTCTGATTCATGTTGATCCTACGCCTGTAATTAAAACAATAACAGGGGCATCTGCCGTTTGTGCGGGAGACAGCAAAACACTAACTTATGGCACAGGTTCTATTGGAGATATCCAATGGCAATATTCTAATACTTCGGCAACAGCAGATGATTTTATGGATCTATATGGGGAAACGGCAGAGGTTTATACCGCCACTGATTTACAACAAACAACTTGGTTTAGAGTAATGAATACCAGTGGTGTTTGTGACCCCAAATACAGTCTTGCGGTCCAGGTTGTAGTTGATCCTGTTCCAGTTGAGGGTTATATTGACGGAGGGGATGTTTCGGTTTGTAAAACATCGAACACTACAGTATTGACTTTGATTGGTTATGAAGGAACTGTTCAATGGCAAAAAGCTCCAGATGTGGGAGGTTTCCCGGGTACTTTTGTTGCTATTTCCTCTGCTACTTCAGACACTTATACCGCAACGAATTTGCTCACTTCAACTTATTTTAAAGCGATAGTATCTAGTGGGGTATGTGCAAAAGCAGCAACGGAACCGGTTTTGATTCATGTTGATCCTACCCCTGTAATTAAAACAATAACAGGGGCATCTGCTGTTTGTGCAGGCGGCAGCAAAACACTTACCTATGGCGCAGGTTCTATTGGAGATATCCAATGGCAATATTCTACTACTTCTGCAACAGCAAATGATTTTATGGATCTATATGGGGAAACGGCAGCAGTTTATACCGCCACTAATTTACAACAAACAACTTGGTTTAGAGTGATGAATACGAGTGGGGTATGTGGTTCTGTTTATAGTGCTGAGGTGCAGGTTTTGGTTTCGTCAAACACCACCACAACCTTCACGCAAGTAGGATCTATTTGTTCAGGAACGACTTTGGAGCAATTGCCAACGAAATCGATTAATGCTATTACGGGAACTTGGACGCCAGCATTAAATAATGCTATAAGTACTACATATACCTTTACTCCAATCGCCGGAGTTTGTGCCAATGCAGCTACTATGAGTATAGTGGTTAATAGTACAGCGCCACCCATTGGAGCATCCATTCAATATTTTATTATGGATATTCCAAAAACCATCTCCGATTTAGTGGTTAGTGGAAGTAACGTATGTTGGTATAGCTCTCTTGATGATGCATTAGCAAATAGAATTCCATTAGATTTGAAAGCCATTCTTGTTCAGGGAAATAAATATTATGCCATGCAAACTGTAAACGGTTGTCGTAGCATCTCTCCATTAGAGGTAGAGGTGTTGGTTGATGGTACTCTTGGAATTACAGTTTTTAATAGTAAAGAGTTACAATTTTATCCAAATCCGGTAGAAGATTATCTTACTTTAATTTATCCTGATATAATCTCAGACATTCAGCTATATAATGTTATGGGAGAATCCGTATTTATTGCGCATCCCAATTCATTAAAAACGATGCTGAATCTAAATTATTTGCCTAGCGGGATTTACTTCGTTGAAGTGAAAGCCAATAATACAAAAGGCATTGTTCGAATAATCAAAAAATAAGTGCTGTATTATGACTAGCACCAACTCCTGAAAAAAGGATGCTCAATTTATAAAAACAGCAACAAGTTGAAAGGTTAGATACTGCAACTAAAAATTTAGAGATTTTTCTAAAAAAGACAAAATTTGGGTATTAACCAACCAAATACTCCAATTAACGAAAGTCAACGGCTGCAAATTGTTCCCTAGGCAATCGTCCTATAGTGATCATTCCTTCGGCTAGCATATCGCTGTCTCGGGGATTGCTTATGAGGGTGTTGTGTTCTCAAACAATGGCTTTGGTGGCTTTGTGATTATACTCCATCAGTTCCAGGATGGAAAGCATGTGCTGGTCACGGATGTAGCCCATCTGTTGATCATTGCCTGATAATACTTTTCGGCATTTCGGATCACATAAGCATTTTGTTCCGTGCTCATCACATTTTCCGCATCCGAATTGTAACTTTCGACCTAAAATTGTATTTCGGTCAGGAGATGCACCACGTCTTTGTCGCACAATTCCGTAGCCAACGCAGACGCTCTCGCATAGGTCTGACCTTACTCTCTGCCGTAAGGCTCAAAACATTCTATTACTTTTTTGATAAACTCAAGTGCTATGGGTTCATTTTCTCTCTAGATATTGAAAGATGGAATGCATTGACTTCATGAAACTATAAACATCGAGACCGTAGAATCCCACTTTTTGGTTGGCAGCCAAAGAATCGTTGTAGCTCTAAAACCAGTCCATAAAAGCTGCTATTTACTAGTTGGCCTAAATCCAAATCGGCCAGCGTTTTAACTCATCGAGTACGTTCTCGATGTCTTTTCCGGAATTCAGTTAGCCTTTGGCAAAGGGATTTAGGCAGCAATTCTGCTCAATAATTCTACAGTTTTGTTCGAATTACTGCTGAGGATGGGGTTGGCTGTTGTTCTCATCGTTTTTTATTTTTAAGGGATACATTAAAAATAAGAGCGGGCAAAACAGGTTTTTGGCCGAGGTAGATCAGAACATGAATTTAATCTATATATTTGATAATGAGTCGTTTTAATAAGCTTTTTCTATAGTCCATTTCCAAACAAATGAATGTAGCTCTGCTTAATTTTCTTAATGATTCATAATGCCTTAATGGTTTGAAAAAAAGGAGAAGTAATAGTACACCCATAAGCCCTTATAAAAGAGTTTTTTGAGAGGTCCATGCAAACAATTCCAAAACAGCGCAACACCCCATTCGAATCCCAGAAAAATCAGTCCAATGTATCTGCCCCAATTTTCTTAAAGATTCTTAATGACTTAATGGTTAAAAAAAATGAGCAGTAGTAATCCTCTCGACAGCGCTTGTAAAAGTCATTTTTCCATGAAACCGGCAAAATAATTTCTGAAATAGCCTAAGCCATTTATCTTAATATTATTATATCGTTATCGTTAATAAAATTAATCGTTTTTGATGTACCGTTAATTCTAGAAATAATACATTTGTAATAAATAAAATTATATTTCACCATTTAAAATAAGTAAAATGAGTATTATTATCAAAATTCACGCAAGACAAATTTTTGATTCAAGAGGAAATCCAACCATTGAAGTAGATGTAGTTACAGAAAACGGAGTATTGGGAAGGGCAGCGGTTCCATCTGGTGCTTCAACAGGAAAATTCGAAGCTGTAGAATTACGTGACGGAGGAAAAGCGTTTCTAGGAAAAGGAGTTTTACAAGCAGTTGAAAATGTAAATACTAAAATTGCAGAAGAATTATTAGGAGTGTCTGTTTTTGAACAAAACCTGATTGATCAAACTATGATTGAATTAGACGGTACACCTAACAAATCAGTATTGGGAGCAAATGCTATTCTTGGTGTTTCTCTTGCGGCTGCAAAAGCGGCTGCTAATGAATTGGGATTGCCATTATATCGTTATGTTGGAGGAGTTTCAGCTAACACTTTGCCAGTTCCAATGATGAATATTATTAACGGAGGATCTCATTCTGATGCGCCAATCGCTTTTCAGGAATTTATGATTTTCCCTGTAAAAGCAACATCTTTTACTCACGCTATGCAGATGGGAACCGAGATTTTTCACAATCTTAAAAAAGTTTTACACGATAGAGGTTTGAGTACAGCTGTAGGTGACGAAGGAGGATTTGCTCCAAATTTGGCTGGTGGAACGGAAGATGCTTTAGATACCATCAAAAAAGCGGTAGAAGCTGCTGGCTATACTTTTGGTGATGAAGTGATGGTAGCTTTAGACTGCGCTGCATCAGAATTTTATGTTGATGGAAAATACGATTATACTAAATTTGAAGGCCCAACAGGAAAAATCAGAACATCTGCAGAACAAGTAGATTATTTGGCAGAATTAGCTTCTAAATATCCTATTATTTCTATCGAAGACGGCATGGACGAAAACGACTGGGACGGATGGAAATTATTAACCGAGAAAATTGGAGATAAAGTGCAATTAGTTGGAGATGATTTATTTGTAACTAATGTGGAGCGTTTGTCAACTGGAATCGAGAGAGGAATAGCCAATTCTATTTTAGTAAAAGTAAACCAAATTGGAACTTTAACCGAAACTATTGCTGCCGTAAATATGGCTAAAAATGCAGGATATACTTCAGTGATGTCGCACCGTTCAGGAGAGACTGAAGACAATACAATTGCCGATTTGGCAGTGGCTTTGAACTGTGGTCAAATTAAAACGGGTTCCGCTTCACGTTCTGATCGTATGGCTAAATATAACCAACTATTAAGAATCGAAGAAGAATTAGGGAATACCGCTTATTTTCCCGGAAAAAATGCATTTAAAATAAAATAAAAGTACTATTTTTATTAAAAAGCCATTTGCGTAAAGTAAATGGCTTTTTTTGTTTGTTTTTAACATTTTCATCGCGAATTTCTTTTTTTATTCCGGTTCTAAATCCCTAAATTTGGAAAATAATTAAAAAAAATATTTATTTCCAAACAATACCATGTCAAAAACAGCAAAATTAGAAATTGACGGCAAAATATATGAATTGCCAATATTCATCGGTACAGAAAATGAAGTCTCTGTCGATATTAGTAAATTACGTGATTTATCAGGAGCAGTTACTTTAGACCCAGGATATAAAAATTCAGGTGCTTGTACTAGTAATATTACTTTTCTGGACGGCGAAGAAGGAATTTTACGTTATAGAGGGTATTCAATCGAAGAATTAGCTGAAAAGTCAAATTTTCTTGAAGTATGTTATTTATTAATTTATGGGGAGTTGCCTACGCCAGCAAAAATTTTGGATTTCGAAACTCATATCAGAAAATATACTTTAGTGAATGAGGAAATGAAAAGCATCATCGATGGTTTTCCTACAACCGCCCACCCGATGGGTGTTTTGTCTGCTTTGACAAGCGCCTTAATCGCTTTTAATCCAAAAGCTGTAAATCCAGAAAACGAAGACGAATTGTATGAAGCAGTTTGTAAACTTTTGGGTAAATTTATGGTAATTGCTTCATGGACGTATAGAAAAAGTTTGGGTTTTCCATTAAATTATTACGACAACACAATAGGATATGTTGAGAATTTTATGCAATTGATGTTCAAATTGCCAACACAACCTTATACCGCTAATCCAGTTATTGTAGACGCATTGGATAAATTATTTATTCTGCATGCTGATCATGAGCAAAACTGTTCTACTTCTACAGTAAGAATGGTAGGTTCTTCTCATGCTGGTCTGTTTGCTTCGATTTCTGCTGGAATTTCCGCGCTTTGGGGACCATTACACGGCGGTGCTAACCAAGCGGTTCTTGAAATGCTTGAAGAAATTCATGCAAACGGTGGCGATACTGAAATATATTTGGCTAAAGCCAAAGATAAAAACGACCCTTTTAGATTAATGGGTTTTGGACATAGAGTGTATAAAAACTTTGATCCAAGAGCGAAAATAATAAAAGCTGCAGCAGATGAAGTTTTAAAGACTTTGGGTGTTGTTGATCCAATTTTGGATATAGCAAAAAAATTAGAGCAATTAGCTTTAGTTGATGAATATTTTGTTTCTAGAAAATTGTATCCAAATGTTGATTTCTATTCCGGAATTATCTATAGAGCTATAGGAATTCCGACGGATATGTTTACCGTAATGTTCGCCATAGGAAGATTGCCAGGATGGATAGCACAATGGAAAGAAATGCGAGAAAACAAGGAACCTATAGGACGACCTAGACAAATTTATACAGGATATCCTTTGAGAGAATTCAAAGCAATTGAAAATAGATAAATTTCATTTTAAAAGCTCTACAATTTGTAGAGCTTTTTTTATCTTTGAACAAAACCAAAATATGTTGGAATTAAATGTAAATAATGAAACATCTAAACTACAAGCCGTAGTTCTTGG
>CAMDGJ010000169.1 GCA_945897545.1 Flavobacterium psychrophilum | reverse complement strand
GATTTCCCAAAAACGACTAAAATCAGGATAAGAGGGAACCCCTTCAAACATTACGGTTGTTGCACCATTCAACAATGGGCCATATAAAATATAAGAATGACCGGTAATCCAGCCAATATCAGCAGTACACCAGAACACATCATTTTCTTCATAATTGAAAACATTTTTGAAAGTGTAAGCCGTGTAAACCATATATCCAGCCGTTGTATGAACCATTCCTTTTGGTTTTCCTGTTGAACCGGATGTATATAGAATAAACAAAGGATCTTCGGCATCCATAATTTCGGCAATGCAATTATCCGAAGCTTCATCAAGTAATGGCTGTAACCACTGATCCCGACCTTCTTTCATAGCTATCGAAGTATTGGTTCTCCTGGCAACCAAAACTTTTAAAACACAAGGACAATTAGTCAATGCTTCGTCGACGATTCCTTTTAAATCAATCGTTTTTTCACCTCTAAATCCGCCATCGGATGTAATTACCATTTTGCATTCACTGTCGTTAATCCTTGCTGCTACTGCCGAAGCTGAAAATCCTGCGAAAATCACTGAATGTATGGCGCCAATTCGAGCACAAGCTAAAACTGAAACGGCTAATTCTGGAATCATTGGCAAATAAATACAAACACGATCCCCTTTATTTACGCCTTGTTCCCTGAGTACATTGGCCATTTTAGAAACTCTGGAGTATAATTCGTTATACGAAATATGCTGCGCTTCTTCATTAGGATTGTTTGGTTCAAAAATAATGGCTGCTTTATCGCCTCTTTTAGCAAGATGACGATCAATGCAGTTTTTGACAATATTTACTTTGGCATCTACAAACCATTTTATTTTTGCTTCGGCCATATCAAACTCCATCACTTTTTCACATTCTTGGTACCAAGTAAAGTTTTCTGAAGCTATTTTATTCCAGAATTTTCTTGGTTCACGAACGGATTTGTTATAATGTTTGAAGTATTGTTCTAAATTTTCAATTTTATAGTAACTCATTGTTGTTGGCGAATTTATTTTATTTTTGAATTATTCTACTCCCTTTTTTAGGCAATATAAATAACATTGATTTTATAGTGGCAAAACGGTTCTTCCTAATTTCTCGTTGATTATTATGGCAGCGGCTTCATAAAAAGCAAACGAACCGCATAAAATGCCTTCGTAACCCGCAAAGGTATGAATACTTTCGTTTCCAGTAAAACTAGCAATAGATAATAGTACAAATAGAATTACCAGGGAACCAAAAATAAGTTTTCCAATAGTGTTTCCGTTCAATGTTCCTATAAAAAAAGCCAAGGTAAATAACCCCCACATCCCCAAATAAAATCCCATTGAAGCGCCGTCAGGTTTTGTTACTCCCATAATAGGAAGCAACCATAATGCAACTAATGAAATCCAAAAGAATCCATAGGAAGTAAACGCTGCCATAGCAAAACCATTTCCTTTTTTCCATTCCATAATACCGGCAATTACTTGTTGCAAGCCTCCAAAAAATAGTCCCATTCCCATAATCATAGCGTTGAGTTCAAAGAATCCTGCGTTGTGGATGTTTAATAAAATAGTGGTCATCCCAAAGCCAAAAAGCCCTAATGGAGCTGGATTTGCAGTGGTGTCTTTGGTAATTTGTTCCATAAGATTAATTTTGTTTTTGGTTTAGTTAGCTAATTTTTACTTCTTGATTTCAGAAATAATTGCATTATATTTTATATATAATTCACAAATATATCAAACCTGATTGATTTTTTGGAATAATTCTTTTGATTGGGTTTTTGTAACGATAGTTTTTGGATATCGCTATTTGAGGAGGGGAGGATATAGCATCTAAAATTCAATGCCGAAATTTTATATTTAAAATTTTGATAGATTTTTTTTACTAACACGAAAATTTAGTACTTGTTGAGTTACTAATTGATAAAAACTGTATTATTTTAGAGTTAAATCTAAAAAAATACAGTAATTTTACGATTGTAATCTAATATAGTTCTTAATAATGGAGATAATTACTCGGCAAATTGCAAAAGAAATTCAGAAGGACTGTTTTAAAGGTAAAGTAATTTTGCTTTTAGGAGCGAGACAAGTTGGTAAAAGTACACTTATTAAAATGCTCTCTTTCGATAGCAAAATGGAGCCATTGTGGTTAGATGGCGAAAATGCCGACGTCCATTTATTACTTCAAAACGCCAATGCCGAACGGTTGAAACAAATAGCTGGCAGTCATCAAATTGTAGTTATTGACGAAGCTCAAAAAATTAATGAAATAGGAAGTATATTAAAACTATTTTCAGATTATCACAAAGAAATTCAAGTAATAGCTAGTGGTTCCAGTGCTTTTGAACTCCGAAATTCGTTAAACGAACCACTAACAGGTAGAAAATTTGAGTTCAATTTGTATCCATTATCATTTCAAGAAATGGTAAATCACACCAATTTACTTTTAGAAATCAGACAACTACCGCAACGATTGCGCTATGGTTATTATCCGGAGATTGTAACTAGCACAAGAAATGAAGAAAGATTGCTTAAATTTTTGTCTGAAAGCTACCTTTATAAGGACATATTTCTGTTTAAAGGAATCAAAAAGCCAGAAAAAATATTAGAATTACTAAAGCTTCTAGCTTGGCAAATAGGCAGCGAAGTCAATTATAATGAGCTTTCAAAAACACTTAAAATTGATAATCAAACTATTGAGAGCTATGTTAATATGCTAGAGCAAGCATTTGTTATTTACAAACTAAATGCATACAACACAAACCAAAGAAAGGAGTTAAAGAAGGCAAAAAAAATTTATTTTAACGATTTGGGAATTAGGAATGCCCTGATAAATGATTTTAGACCTATTGAAATTAGAAATGACAGCGGCGCAATCTTTGAAAATTTTGTGATAAATGAATTTCGCAAGCAGAATGAATACCAGCAAGTATATGCAAACTTATATTTTTGGAGAACCACTGATCAGAAAGAAATTGATTTAATAGTCGAAAAAAATGGAATGTTGCACACTTTTGAAATTAAATGGAATCCTAACAAAAAAGCCGTTTTAACCAAAAGTTTCAGTAATATTTATCCTAATTGTACTTTTGATGTTATTAAAAGCAACAATTTTTTTGAATTTATTTCAGCTGATTTCCTAAGTTCAAGATTAAGCAATCCAATCTCTGATATACTAAAATAGACCCGATCGCTCGGATATACAAATGCCACTTGTTATGGATAGCGCGGAATTATATTCCGTGCCCATTCCGATGGGTAACTAAAACAAATCTAACACGATTACTTCTAACTCATACTCTAATCCTGCATAATTTCTTGCGGAACTAAAATAATAATCTTCAGGAAGAGCTACTATTTTTTCTTTTACAGGATTGTTATGGATGTAATTTATTTTTTGTTTTATAAACCAATTGGTTTTTACAATTTCGGCGTGATAACCACCTTGCCACACTTTGTATTTTTGTTCTTTTTACAGAAGTTCGTGCAGCAATTCTTTTGGTAATTGAAGGTATTCTTAATCCGAATTTCATTGTAGGTTTTGTTATTTATATGATTCTTTACTTTAAAATTGGCTGTGGCATTGCTTTACAATATTTTTCATTAACCACTTTATTTCGCATCATATTTTTATCATTTTACTCCCCAATCATTTTCAATTTCTTCAACTACGTGTAGCATTGTTTCAAAAAGAAGTTCTTGTCGTTTTAAAGTATTGTTAATTAACTGTCCTATATAAGGGTAAAATTCATATTTATTCAGAGAATCTATTTCGTCATTATAGATTTTTTTGAGTTCAACGACTAACCAACTTAATGCTGATGCATGTTCTGAATAAATTACTATATCACCATCGTGATAATTTCTTTGAGCATCATTCGTAATAATTAGATTTGCGCCTCCAAAATGAGGGAAGTCACTCGGAAATTGACCAGTATTGATTTTATCTTTTAGTAATTTAATTTTATTCATTTCATAAAGTATTTATACATTCTAAAGTTATTCTTTTTAATATTGGACATGTTATTCTTAAAATTTCACAATCAGATTCAACTGAAAAGGACTTACCTCCGTGAAATAAATTATTTCTCACTCTATTTAATATTAGAATAAAAGTTTGAACTATTTTTTTTGGCTCGATATACTTATTTTCACCTTCCCAATACGAAATAAAATCATTGTGAAACTCAATTGTTTTATCACCGAAAACATCCATTATAGGTGTTCCCGTTTTACTTCCTTTTCTTGAGCATAACTCTAAAATATCTTGCTCATGATCTTTTAATATTTGTATTATCTGATTATTTCGAACATTAGCCCAATGAAGAATTTCTTCCTTGTCGGTGCTTTTTTCATTGTTATTTTTTTTAAAATCCTTACCATCGCATGCACAGTATTCTTTTGCGGCAACTGTTAATGCTATCCATAAATAAATATAGGATTCAAATAGCAATCCAGAATCTCCATTTTGATCATATTTATTTAAAAGAGTTTCCCCTTTTTTATACCATTCTCTAGCAAATTTACCTCTCATAGCAATTAACTTTTAAATTAAACATCTTCCCCCTGCAACGCCTCTCTCAAAACCTGTTGCAACAACATTTCATTATAACCTTGGCTTTCCTTTATGCTTTGCTCTAAACCTTCACAAAACGACATTAACTCCTTTAACTTAGCCACAATTTGCTCTTGCTCATGAAGGGGTGGAAGTGGAATAATCATATTTCTAGCTTTAGCCATTCCAAAAACTGGATATGATGTCGTACTCTTTTTATCTAATAATTCTTTTTCTGCAATTGGACTTCCTAAGAAATAAAATAAGTAATCATCTCTGATGATTTTTCTATTTGCTTGTATCAAAATAATATTTGCGGATAAAGTATATTCAAAAGGTTTTGGTAACAGTACAGGTTTTCCTAAAGTTCCAATTTTTCCAAAGATAAAATCACCTTCTTCGAGAACATATCTGTTTTTATGTTCTTCTAAAACACTTAAAGAAACTTTTCGAGTTGAAGTAAAATCAATTGTGCCGTCTTTTTTAATATCACTCATAGCCACATAAGGAATACCATCTTTACTTTCGGGCGGAGTTCTATGACTTGGTTGGGGGTCGATATAAGTTGCTAAATCATTACCTCTACACGAAGCCCAATGCTCAGGAATTTCAAAAGGAATTTCATCCTCTGCAATTGGCGGTAACTCTTTTCCTGCCCGTCCGGCAGGCGGGTCTTTTTTGCGTTTTCCTGCCTTGCCGGCAGGCAGGTTCTCGGCAATAAGTTGAGCTTTCTCAGCTTTTATTTTTTCAAGGAGTTGTTGTCCAGTTTCTTTGGCATTGGTTATTTTTACTAACTTTCCTTGCATCGCTTCACGCAAAAAAGCTTGACGTAATTGTTTTATTAGGTTTAGTTGATGGGTTAGTTTGCAAGAAATAGAATCACCATTACTTTTTAATTTCAATAATTCAACAACAATAATTTTTTGCAAATCAATATCTGGAATTAAAAATTCTAAATCTAAAAAGGTTCTTTCGTGTATGCTTTTTTGAGCTGAGCCACTTAATTCTATCTTTCTAATTCTAGATTTAAATACTTCTTATTTTAAAAATAATATCAAAAATTCCTTGTCAATTTTTGAAGTTTGAATAGAAAACATTGGCATATTTTCAGTAACAATACAATCGTTTACATCTTCTGAAGCAATACCAATAGAACCTTGTAACAAAAGTTGTCTTGTGAAAATTAATGTGTCAGGATATGTTCTTAAATCAATTTTAAATTGTCTTTTACGCCCTATTTCTTTCCCTATTTTGTTTCCTCTTAATACAACACTTCCATCATTTAATATTGATACTTGTTTATATTCAATACTATCTTGAACAATATGTTGAACTCTATATTGTTTTACACTACTAAACGACTAATATTTTTTAAAACAAAGGGCTACTTTTAACAGTAAGCCCTTTTTTCATACTTTTCGAGTGACTAAAAACCAAAAGTAATGAGTTGTAAAGATATTGAAAAAAAGTTTGTCGGTCAGCCGATTTTTAAACAGC
>CAMDGJ010000168.1 GCA_945897545.1 Flavobacterium psychrophilum | reverse complement strand
AATCTTTCCCGTTTACCTTGAGTTTTATGCCTGATAAACTTTTGTCTATGGTAACCTTATCTGTTTGAGAATAAATAGTGGATGAGCAGCACCAAAAGAGTATTAAAAAAAATATTTTATTCATGTCAATCTACTTGATTTGAATGTTTATAAACATCCGATTTTTTAAATGATGAAATAAATTAAAGAATAGATTATTCTTTATAAAAAAGGACTTGCTTTTTATTTTAAATCAACATTAAAATTAAAAACCAGGAAGAATAATTAAGTATAAACTCCCTGGATTAATCTATTAATTTAATTTGTGTTAATTGTAAACTCTAACGTAGTCGATTTCAAAAGTTGCAGAGTTAAAATTTGGATCTATTGCACCTCCAAAACCACCCCCCATTGCAGAGTTGAAAATAAGGAAGAAATTTTGGTTAAAAGGTACACTAGCCGAATTTCCAAAAGTTTTAAACAACACTCCATCAACATAAAATTTAATGGCGTCTGATCTCCAGTCAATTGAATAATTATGAAATTCAGTAGTTGCGGTAGTATTTGGAGTTGCAACAGTTGTATCAGGATTTCCACCTGATCGACCGGGAAAATGAAGCGTACCGTGTATTTTATTTAATTCATTTCCTTTATGCTCCATTATGTCGATTTCTCCACAAGCTGGCCATACAGCAGTATCAATATTACTTCCCAACATCCATAACGCAGGCCAAGTACCACCTCCCGTAGGCAGTTTTGCTCTTATTTCTACTCTACCATATTTAAAAGCAAATTTGCCTTTAGTAAGAAGTCTAGCAGAAGTATAGTTACTTCCTAGATAGGATTCTTTTTTAGAAATAATCTTTAAATAGCCTCCTTGAACAATTACATTTTCAGGTCTGTTGGTATAATATTGTGATTCATTATTTCCCCAACCACCACCACCTATATCATAACCCCATTTTGAAGGATTTGGTGCTCCGTCAATATTAAATTCATCAGCAAAAAGGGTATTACCAGCAACAAAAATTGTTACGGTGACAGAAGTGCTAACAAAATTAGGCCCGTTATATGCAGAAACATAAACCTTGTAAGTATTGTTCCCAGATGTTTTATAAATATATGAAACAGGTCCCGCTGTCGCTTCTAGAACATCTCCGGTTCCAGTATCTATTTTATAAGAAGTTGCATCTGTAGCGCTTATGTTAAAAATCACTGTTCCATTACCATCACCGTTAGGATATTGTGCACTTGTTCCAACAATTTGTGCTGTAACTACAATATTAGATGGAGTAGTTCCGTATGTTTTGGCTCCATTACTATCTGAGCTACAAGAAACGAAAGCAAATAGAATTAAGCTACTTATGAACATATTTATACGCCCATTTTTAAATTTAGAAAATATTGTGTTTTGTTTCATTTGTATGATATTTTGAATTAATAAAAAAAATTAATAGACCCAGAACCAAAATATGATTCTGGGATATATTTAAAAAAATTTGTGCTGGTTTTAGTTATAAATAACAAGCGTTTCCTATTTTAACCCTAACACTTTAAAAAACACAGCTATTAAGGATTTGTCTTTGACATTAATAATAACCGCGTTTCTATTATTTATTAGATAGCTTTTACTGTAAGTACTGTCACATTTTTTGTAACAGTTGTTAAAGTACCACCTACTCCTGAAGCAATTACAGTAACTGTATAGGTATTTACACCTGCCGTATCCGTTTTGAATGTACCAGTAACTTTATTACTATTAGGCAGAATAACCCAATCATTGGGATCTGTATTGTTATAGTCAATTTTGGCTCCAAGAATGTTATTTCCTGATACCGTAAAATTTACTTTACCAGAACCATCTCCGTCTGGATGTGTAGCATCTTTACCAACGATATCCGTATTGACAACAACATTATTAGGAGCTGTTAAATCCCCTAAAGAATAGTTATCTTCAGAACAACCTGCAACTACAAAAAGAAGCAAGAAGAATATGCCAAAATTGAATTTTATATTTGTTTTCATATATTTTATTTTAATTAGTTTGTATGAAATTATCTACATAGAATACGTCTTGTACTGTTACAGCTTGGGTATCATTAAAACGCAATAGTAATTGTCGGAATTTAGCAGTTGCAGGAATAGCAGAAATAGTTCCATAATCGAAAACAATTTCTTCCCAAGCTCCAGAAGTAGTAATGGGCACCTTTTTTATTGCAACACCATTTGCAGGTTGTCCAGTAACTACAGCTCCTTGTAATAACAAAGTTATATTTTTACCAATATTTGTTGGGTCAGGATTGTAGACCATAACTTTTATTTTTTTTCCATAAGCGAAATTTACAGGAATATTAAATGTGCTAAGCGTTCCACTTGCTGTTGCACCTTTAGTAAACATTCCTACTTTTGCACTAGTATTAAGACCTGTTGCATTAGGATTGTTGACTGTTGCAAATAGTTGATTAAGACTACCAAAAGGTAAAAATATGTCCACATCTGGAGTTTCAAAGTCAATAGGCACATCAAATAATGTTTTAGTAACAGTAGTTGTTGCAGCTCCTCCACTATATGCCACTACTCTCATTACAAATGGACTACTTCCAGGAGCAGGATATGTATGAGCAGGCAATACTTGACCTAAAGCCGATGGGGTTCCTACTTCATTAGCTACATCTCCATAATACACCAAAAATGATTGGGCATATAAAGCAGTTACGCTAACTCTCATTTCACCAGTGGTTGTTATAACAATATTTTCTGGAGCTCTGTAAGTTACTATTAAAGGATAAGTTGAAGTTGTTTGATTTCCTGCAATATCAGTATAAATGATAGTTACTGTATAAGAACCTTCTGGATAAGTATGCACGGCACTAGATCCTGGAGCAACTACAGCAGATGCAGCAGCACCTATTCCGTGACCAAAAATAACCTTAGAAGAGGTTACTCCTTCTCCTGTTGGTGTGATTCTAACGTTTCCTGAATTATCAGTACTTATATCAAAAACTTTAGCAACGTTTGCTGAAGTTGCAGAACTCAAAAAAGAAGTTTCATAATCTATCCCATCAGGAATACTACAACTTATTGTAACCGCCAGAAGCAATATAAAGTTGAATATTAATTTTATGTTTTTCATATTATTGTTATTATTAATTACTATATCCAGGATTTTGTACTAACAAAGTGTTTTGCAATTCTCTGAATGGAATTGGAAAAACTTCATTTTTATTTGGTTTAAAACCTCTACTTGCTAAAACAGTTGCTGCATCGCCCCATCGCACTAAATCAAAGAAACGATGTCCTTCACCAGCTAATTCTAATCTACGTTCTGCCTTAATAGCGGCAAGTGAAACTGGTGTGCTTCCCAATCCAACTCTCGCGCGAACTGCATCAAGTAATGATTGTGCTCTACTAGGGTTAGCATCAACTATAGCTTCAGCTTCAAATAAATAAGAATCCGCTAAACGAATAACATAGGAGTTTTGACGGTAATTCAAAACCACATCTCCAGTGCCTTTTGATTCATCAACTTTTCTCGGAACAAATTTATTGAGAAAATAACCTGTGTCTTGATAACCCGCTTGATAATCTGCTTTGCCAGCTGCTTTTAGCGCTTTCAAGTCTAAAAGCGTTGCATCAAATCTAGGATCAGTTTTTATTACATCATAAAAAACTTGTGTAAATACATTAAAACTCCATCCTGATGGCAGATCTGGAGCTGGAGAAGCAACTCTTGTGTACGATCTAGGTCCACACATTACATTCACTACATTACCTTCGGCGGAATCTCCGTAAGAAGTATAAGGATGGTAAGCCCAACTAGCACTAGATACAGCGGTATGAGCTACCTCAAGAATAGATTCAGAATTAAATTTATTATCAACTGTCCAAAGGTCTTGATAGTTGGTCAACAATTTATACCCATATTGACTTGTTCCTCCAGGAGTTCCGTTTACAAGAGCTAATTCAGTTGCTGCCAATGCTTTCTTATTGTCATACAGATATACTTTTCCAAGTAAAGCTCTAGCGGCTCCTTGAGTAAATCGACCTGCCTCAGCAGATGGAACAGTAGCTGGTAAAAAAGGTATTGCATCTGTAAGATCCTTTTCTATTTGAGTATAAACATCTGCAGGAGCTGCTTGTTTAACTGAATAATATTCAGATGCAGATAGAGGAACCAAGATTAAAGGAACATTTTTAAACATTCTCACTAAATTAAAATAATAATGAGCTCTCAATGCTTTACATTCTGCAGTATATCTTGCAATTAATTTGGCATCCATAGGAATACTAGGTAATTTAGTAAGCAAATAATTAGCTCTAAAAATACCTTGATAATGTTCACTCCATAAAACTGGTTCCATTGTAGTAGGGCTTAAGGTATAATTTGAAAAACCTTGAATTCCTAGTCCATCGGTTTCGCTTCCTCCACCTGCTAAATGATCATCGGAGCCCGCATTCATCATAGTAATCATATTCTCAAAACCACCCGAATTTTTTCGCATCAAATCATATACAGAAACTAGTCCTGCTTCAGCTTCGGTTTGATTTGTATAATAACTTGTTTCTAGATTAGTCCCTTTTGGGTCTACCTCTAAAAAGTCTTTTTCACAGGAACCCATAGTAATTATTATTGCAACAGCAATAAATAAAAATTTACTATTTATTGTTTTCATAATTTTTATTGTTTTCATAATTATTTATATTAAAATTGAACATTAACACCAACTATAAAAGATCTGGCTTGAGGATAAAAGCCTTTGTCTATTCCTAAAACATTACCTCCAATTTCTGGATCGTAACCTGTATATTTTGTAAGCGTCAATAAGTTTTCGCCAGTTACATACAATCTAAATCTTGAAATTTTCATTTTAGAAACTAAATCATTAGGCAAAGAATAACCAACTGAAACTACTTTAAGACGTAAATAATCTCCATCTTCTAAATAGAAATTAGACATTCTACTAAAGTTTTGATTTGTATCATTATTTGTAAGTCTAGGATAATCATCAGAAGTCCCCGGACCAGTCCAACGACTCAAAGCATCGGTTTGGTAATTTGCATTTGGAATATCTAAACGACGTAACCCTTGAAAGATCTTATTTCCTGTTGCGCCTTGAGCAAAAGCCATAAAGTCAAACCCTTTGTAATCCATATTTATGGTTAAACCAAAAGTATATTTTGGAAGTGGACTACCTAAGTATTGTTTGTCATCATTAGTGATTGACCCATCTCCATCTGTGTCAGTCCAACGGAAATCTCCGGGTCTAGCATCTGGTTGAATTAAACCACCGGCGCCATTTGTATACGCATTTATTTCTTCGATGGTTTGAAAAATTCCAGCTGTTTGATATCCATAGAAAGAGTTATAGGCCTGACCTACAGATGTTCTTGTTACTTCACCCATTGATTGAAATCCTGCGGTACCTTGAGTGATAAAAGTTTTACCTTGGCCTAAAAAAGTCACCTCATTTTTAAGATAAGAAAGATTTCCATTAGCAGAAAAGTTAAATTCTCCAAATTTTCTTCTGTATCCTAGTTCAACCTCTACACCATTATTACTCATATCTGCAACGTTGCCTAGAGGACTTCCTGTGGATCCGATATAACCTGGTAAATCAACTGGTTGCAAAATTCCAGTCGTCTTTTTATCATAATATTCCATTGTTAAGGTAAAATCATTGAATAATTTTGCATCAAAACCAAGGTTTAATTGCGAAGTTTCTTCCCATTTTAAATCTGGATTAGCTGGAGCATTTGGGCTATTCCCTGAAGAAACAACGGAGCCCGTATTACCAAAAGTATAGTTTCTTCCACCACCAATAAGTGCTAAAAAGCCACTATCTCCAATTGCATCATTACCAGTTACTCCATAACCTCCTCTAAATTTTAATGTGTTTACTACATCGTTCGCTTTCCAAAACCCTTCTTTTGAAAGCACCCATCCTAAAGAAAAAGAAGGGAAAACACCGTACTTATTATTTGATCCAAATCGTGAAGAACCGTCACGACGGACTATACCAGTAAGTAAATATTTTTCTTTGTAATCATAATTTAAACGAGAGAATAAAGAATTAACTTTATGGTCTAGTGCAGTATAAGCTGAACC
>CAMDGJ010000167.1 GCA_945897545.1 Flavobacterium psychrophilum | reverse complement strand
GAAGTGCGTATTGATGGCAAATTAATTAGGGAGAAAAACGAGAAACCAGTTTATTTGGCTTTCAACAAACCAGTAGGGATTGAATGCACCACCAACTTAGATGTTCGAAATAATATCGTGGATTACATCAATTATCCCAAACGTATTTTCCCAATTGGAAGATTGGACAAAGCCAGTTAAGGTTTGATTTTTATGACCAATGACGGAGATATTGTCAATAAAATTCTTCGCGCCAGAAACAATCACGAAAAAGAATATACCGTTACGGTCAACAAACTCATCACGGATCGTTTTATTGAAAAAATGGGAAATGGAGTGCCAATCTTGGATACCATTACCAGAAAATGCAAGGTAGAAAAAATCAGTTCTACCATATTTAAAATCGTTTTGACTCAAGGCTTAAATCGGCAAATTCGCAGAATGTGCGAGTATTTGGGCTATGAAGTTACGGCTTTGAAACGCATCCGAATTATCAATATTTCGCTTGATGTTCCCGTGGGAAGATTTCGCGATTTGACTGATTTCGAAATCAAGGAACTTAACCAACTCATTGAACCTTCCAGCAAAACCGAAGAAGCCAGTTTGCCTAAAACAGAAACTCCTAAACGAAGAACAGAATTCATCAAAAAAGATGATCCTCGATTTAAGAAAAGAGGAGATTATTAAATAAATAAAGACTTAAAAAGCAAAATCCAAGACTCTCATCTTGGCTTTTACTTTTTAAGTTTTGAAAAAACTATTTTCTATTTCTAATTTGTCTTGCCAAAAGTGTATTTTTCAACAACATTGCAATGGTCATTGGTCCTACTCCACCCGGAACTGGAGTGATAAATGACGATTTCTTGCTCACTTCATCAAAATCTACATCACCAGTAATTTTATATCCTTTTGGGTGTGAAGCGTCTTCGACTCTGGTGATTCCAACATCAATTACTACCACTCCATCTTTTACCATATCGGCTTTAAGGTAATTCGGAACACCAAGAGCCGTGATGATAATATCGGCATTTTTCGTGTATTCTTCAATATTTTTGGTTCTACTGTGTGTCAACGTTACGGTTGAATCTCCAGGATATCCTTTGCGACTCATCAAAATACTCATTGGTCGACCCACAATATGACTACGCCCAATAACTACTGTATGTTTGCCCGCAGTTTCTACTTTGTATCGTTCCAACAATTCCATTATTCCATAAGGAGTTGCAGGTAAAAATGTTTCCATCTCTAAAGCCATTTTTCCAAAATTAGCAGGATGAAATCCATCGACATCTTTATCGGGATCAATAGCCATCAGAATTTTATGCTCGTCAATATGTTTAGGTAATGGCAATTGAACAATAAAACCGTCTAAATTATCATCTTCATTCAATTCCTTGATTTTCGCTAACAACTCTGATTCTGTAATTGTTTCCGGAAGTTCCACTAAGGTAGATTCGAAACCGATTTGCTGACACGATTTAACTTTGCTACCAACATAAGTTAAACTCGCCCCGTTTGTTCCAACTAAAACTGCTGCTAAATGCGGCACTTTTTGTCCATCAGTTTTCATTCTTAGTACTTCAGCAGCGATTTCGGTTTTTATATCTTCCGATGTTTTTTTTCCGTCTAATATTTGCATCCTTTTAAATTTAAGGTTTATGGGTTTAAAAGTTATAAAAAAAATTAGGGCTTAAAATTTAGACAAATATAAATTTTAAACCCTAAACTATATTATCTCATTCCTTGAGGCATTCCGCCTGGCATTCCACCCATCATTTTCATCATATTCTTCCCGCCCGGACCTTGCATCATTTTCATCATTTTACTCATTTGCTCGAACTGTTTCATCAATTGATTAACCTGTTCAATTTTTGTTCCAGAACCTTTTGCTATTCGAGTTTTTCTTTTCATATCGATAATGGCGGGTTTTGTTCTTTCCTTTGGTGTCATCGAATGTATAATAGCTTCTATATATTTGAAAGCATCATCTTCAATTTCTACATTTTTCATCGCTTTTGAAGCACCCGGAATCATTCCGACTAGGTCTTTCATATTACCCATTTTCTTGACTTGTTGAATTTGGGAAAGGAAATCATCAAAACCAAATTCGTTTTTGGCAATTTTCTTTTGAATTTTTCTAGCTTCTTCCTCGTCATAATGCTCTTGCGCTTTTTCGACTAAAGACACAACATCACCCATTCCTAGAATTCTTTCGGCCATACGATCTGGATAGAACACATCAATGGCATCCATTTTTTCGCCTGTTCCAACAAATTTGATGGGTTTATTAACCACCGATTTAATTGAAATCGCAGCTCCACCACGAGTATCACCGTCTAATTTGGTCAAAATTACACCGTCAAAATTTAATATATCGTTGAAAGCTTTGGCTGTATTCACAGCATCTTGACCCGTCATTGCGTCTACAACAAACAAGGTTTCGTGCGGTTGAATGGCCTTGTGAACATTTGAGATTTCGGTCATCATTGCTTCATCGACTGCTAAACGTCCAGCTGTATCGACAATCACCACATTGAATCCGTTGGCTTTAGCGTGTTTGATAGCATTTTGAGCAATTTCTACAGGATTTTTATTTTCAGGTTCTGAATAAACCTCAACAGCCATTGAATCACCTACAACATACAATTGTTGAATTGCCGCTGGGCGATAAATATCACAAGCTACTAAAAGTGGTTTTTTGCCCTTTTTAGTCTGAAGATAATTGGCCAATTTACCAGAAAATGTAGTTTTCCCTGAACCTTGTAATCCCGACATTAAAATAACGGTGGGATTCCCAGAAAGATTAATTCCGGCAACATCGCCACCCATTAATTCAGTTAATTCATCTTTGACTAATTTAACTAATAATTGTCCTGGTTGCAAGGTTGTTAATACATTTTGACCTATCGCCTTTTCTTTTACTTTAGTGGTAAAATCTTTAGCGATTTTAAAGTTAACATCGGCATCAAGTAAGGCGCGACGTACTTCTTTCAGTGTCTCAGCAACGTTTATTTCGGTTATTTTGCCGTGACCTTTAAGTATATGGAAGGCTTTGTCTAATTTATCACTTAAATTATCGAACATAATTGTAATTTTCTTTTATTGAATTGCAAATATAAGCTAAAGTTATAAAGGCTCAAAGTTACGAAGATGTAAAAATTAGAGATTTTTAGAATAAAAAACTAGCAGCATTAAATGGGAAGTACAGAATTTAGTTTATGCACTTATTTGAAATAAGCGTATTTAGTTCAATTAGATCTAAAGCGGCACAAATTTTTAAAGTTGCTAATCGTTAGCTAACCTTTTCAACTATTTATTTATAAAAAGAAAAACTGAATGAATATCAATACAGCTTATGTAAAGCTTTCAAAATAAGCTAACAATCTACTAATAATGCCTCTTTTTTCAAATTTGTCAACACCTTGTTTACTAACTTTTTCAAACGCTTTAAACGTAGAAATGAAAAAAGTTAAAAAACATAGTATTACAAAACCTGTAAGTATTAATACGTCTAAATTTTTCATTTATTTTTTTAATTTTAGATTAAAAAATATTAATAATCCAACAATTGTAGGAGGCCATAATCCAATAAAAACTGCTTTTTCAAAATTTTCCTCCACAACATAAATATATTCTGAAATAAAAATTAACATTATAACTACTACTAAAATAAACATCTCTGATTTTTTAAATTTTGTAAACATTTTTTTGAATTTTAAATTAATTGAAATAAGTTAACAGTTGTTGTAAATAATTATCAACTTAATACTTGTAAATTTAATAATAATTTTATACGATATGTCATTTTGTTTAATTATTTTTGAAAAAAAATAAACAAAATTAAATTATGATTAAACTTAAAGTCAATACTTCAAATTTATTTGAATATTTTTTATCTCATAAAATAAAAGTAAAAAGCGAAAGGATTATTATTTACATTGCCATTATAAGTTTTATACTTCATTTGGTTTTAATTAGCTTCGTCAATTTAGGAATAATAGACTTAAACGATGCAACTAAATTATTAAACAACCCAATTTCAGCTATTTATACACCATTTTCATTTATCTTGCTTTATGAGGTGTATCTTCTAGTATACTATTTACCCAAATCTACTACAATTTATATAGGCAAACAGTACGAAATAATTTCCCTGATTATAATTCGAAGAATATTTAAAGATTTATCAAATCTTGAGTTTACTAATAATTGGTTTCAAAATAAAAATGATTTAATTTTTATGTGCGATTTGTCAGCAATAATTATCCTTTTTATATTGATTTATTATTTTTACAAACTGAATGACGAAAATGAATTAGCCCGGAAAATGGAACATGAGTTAAAACCTGAAATTATCAGTTTTATAAAACTCAAAAAAATTATCGCTACTATTTTGGTACCCATATTTTTACTACTTGCTGTTTATAGCTTAACAAATTGGTTAACAGAAAGTTTTACATCAATTGGTCAATTTGTTCATGATCTAAAAGACATTAACAAAATATTCTTTGATGATTTTTTTACGGTACTTATTTTGGTGGATGTACTCTTATTATTATTTTCTTTTTTACATTCAGATAATTTTAGTAAAGTAATCCGTAATTCAGGGTTTATTATATCGACAATTCTGCTGAAATTATCTTTTGGCACTGAAGGAATTTTAAATAGTTTCCTGATAGTTTGCGCTGTTCTTTTTGGAGTTATTATTTTAAAAATTCACAACTTGCACGAAAAAAGAATTGAGTTTAAATCCACTATATAAAAAGAATTCATTTAAAAAAAAAGTGTATTGAAACGAGAATTTCAATACACTTTTTTTATATAAAACTCAACCCTAGCTGACCATCATCGCCCAATTGAATATCATCGTCATTATCAATGTCAACTTCTGTATCCCCTTGCACTTCTAATTCTTCTGGAACAACTTCTTCCGGTTCTTCATGAGGCAACGGTTCGAGCAGATTAACCTGTTTTAGCTTATCCGTTGTCAACTGATTTCCTAATGCTTTAAAACCTTTAACGGCAATAAAATTTTCAATATCCACCAATTGATTTTCTTTTTGAACACCTTTTACTTTCGTGAAAACCAATTCAGCCATTGGACGATAATCGGTTGAAACAATTTCTAGTTGTGATTTTGGATGTTCCGTGATGAAAATCTCCTCTTTTCCTTCGGTTTCTATTAAGAAACGTTTTATGTAATATCGTTCTTTTTCACCATCATAATAGATGGCTGAAATCGGTTTTTTAGGATGCCATTTTTCTAAAATCACCATATCTTGATCGAAATGCGTGGATAATTCTGGAATAATAACTTTTAGTTTACCGGTTTGTGAAATTACTAGGATCTTGTCATTGGGCCTAAATTCACCCAACAACTCTCCTCTGGCGTCAACATTTAATCGTTGAACAGTATCATCAAACCAAATTTTTCTAGGTTTTAAAGTTGAAATTCCTTTTTCCTTAATTTCGATTTTCTTGATGGGATATTTGGTAACCAAATTTCCTTTGGAAGCTCGCCCCTTTATCGCCATTTCGGCAAAATCTAGATCCCATTTTAATTTTTTGACACTACCTATTTGACGCAAGAGAATCGTAATCACTTCGGCCTCACCATTTGGATTATGAGTAAAATATAAAACTTGCGATCCTTTAGTTTCATTCGTCAAATCATATAATTTATCTCGAGTCACTCCCGAAACATTGAAACGTTTTATGTAAGCGGGCCCTGATTTCCCGTCACGATAAATCATATTGTAAATTGTGCGTTTGTCGCTTTTGTCAAAAATAGCTATGTGAATGATGTCTTTTCCCACGAATTTCTTGTCATCGACTTTGCAAATCATCATATTTCCATCACGTATAAATACAATCACATCATCAATATCCGAACAATCTGTAACGTATTCGTCTTTCTTTAATCCGGTTCCAATGAAACCTTCGTCTCTGTTTACATAGAGTTTCGTGTTTCTCAAAGCCACTTTTGTTGCCTCGATATTATCAAAACTGCGCAATTCAGTTTGACGTTCGCGACCTTTACCGTATTTATCTTTTAATTTGGTGAAAAAGGCAATAGCAAAATCGATAAGATTTTCCAAGTCACATTTTACTTGTTCGATATCCACGTCAAGTGCTT
>CAMDGJ010000166.1 GCA_945897545.1 Flavobacterium psychrophilum | reverse complement strand
ATTTCATTAGTTCCAGAAACGATAAGCAACAATACGTTTTTGGCACCAGTGATTTTATTATCATTTAATAATGGAGAATCCAAAGCCGCCATAATGGCTTCTTTTGCCCTATTTTCGCCAGATGCGACTGACGATCCCATAATGGCTGTTCCACTATTTGACAATACAGTTTTAGCATCTTTTAAATCGATATTTTGGGTGTAGTGATGCGTAATTACTTCAGCAATACCTCTTGAGGCGGTTGCCAAAACTTCATCCGCTTTTGAAAATCCTGCTTTGAAACCAAGATTTCCGTACACTTCTCTTAGTTTATTGTTGTTGATTACAATTAAGGAATCAACTTGTTTGCGCAATTTATTAATACCGATAATTGCTTGTTCTTGACGAACTTTTCCTTCAAACAAGAAAGGTAAAGTTACAATCCCAACCGTTAGAATATCCCTCTCTTTTGCAAGTTGTGCAATTACTGGTGCGGCACCTGTTCCGGTTCCACCACCCATACCCGCAGTGATGAAAACCATCTTGGTATTGCTGTCGAGCATTTTTTCGATATCGGCGATACTTTCTATAGCAGATTGTTGCCCTACGTCTGGGTTTGCTCCTGCTCCAAGTCCTTCGGTCAAGTTTACACCTAACTGAATTTTGTTAGGCACTGAACTGTTTTCTAAAGCTTGGGAATCTGTGTTACAAACAATGAAATCAACACCTTTTATACCTTGTTTAAACATGTGATTTATGGCGTTACTTCCACCTCCACCTACTCCAATAACTTTTATTACATTTGATTGGTTTTTGGGTAAATCAAACGAAATACTTCCAAATCCTGAGTTGCTGTTCATCTTTTGGGGTTTTATTATTTATTAAATTTTAATTTTTTTCTTTATATTCTTTATTCTGCATTGTCTAAGAAATCCTTAATCTTGTCCACATATCGGTCAAACCACACTTTTGATATTGTTTCTCCTGTTGTAGGTCCTTTCTTGATCTCTTCTTCAACTTCTTCACTAGCGGTAACCTCACCCTCTTGTTTTTGGATAATTGTCTCTTTAAATACCGGTGGTTTCGATGATTCTACCGCATCAACTCGTACTGCACTTTGCGTTTGTTTTTCGATGCTGTTCATTACTAATCCTACTGCTGTGGCATATAAAGGGCTTGAAATTTCTTCATCAGAATTTCCAGCTAAATGCTCGTTTGGATAGCCAATTCTGGTGTCCATCCCGGTAATATATTCTACTAATTGCTTGATATGGTTTAATTGGGCGCCACCTCCTGTTAGAACTATTCCTGCAATTAATTTTTTTCGGGGATCTTCATGTCCATAATCTTTAATTTCAGTGAATACTTGCTCAATAATTTCAACTACTCGAGCGTTAATTATTTTAGACAAATTCTTTAACGAAATTTCTTTTGGCTCTCTACCTCTCAACCCGGGAATAGAAACAATTTCGTTGTCTTTATTTTCTCCTGGCCAGGCTGAACCAAATTTTACTTTCAATAATTCAGCTTGTTTTTCGATGATAGAACAACCTTCTTTAATATCATCAGTAATTACGTTTCCTCCAAATGGGATTACTGCGGTATGACGAATAATTCCATCTTTGAAAATGGCTAAATCTGTTGTCCCACCTCCAATATCTATCAAGGCAACTCCTGCTTCTTTTTCTTCTTGACTCAGCACGGCATCAGAGGACGCTATTGGCTCTAAGGTTAGTCCTGACAATTCGATTCCTGAACTTTGAATGCATCTTCCCACGTTTCTAATAGAGGATGCCTGACCTACCACAACATGAAAACTAGATTCTAATCTTCCACCATACATTCCAATAGGTTCCTTAATTTCGGATTGTCCATCAATTTTGAATTCCTGTGGCAATACGTGAATAATTTCTTCACCAGGCAACATTGCTAATTTATGTACTTGATCGATGAGAATTTGAATGTCATCCACTCCTATTACTTCTTCGGCATTGCTTCTAATAATGTAGTCACTATGTTGAATACTACGAATATGTTGACCAGCAATCCCGACAACTACATCTTTAATTTTGTACCCTGACTTGTTTTCGGCTTCTTGAACAGCTTGTTGAATTGATTGAATGGTTTGAGTGATGTTATTTACAACCCCTCTTGCAACGCCTAGACTTTTAGATTTTCCAATACCCAAAATCTCCAATTTTCCATATTCGTTTTTCTTGCCAATCATAGCAACGATTTTGGTTGTCCCAATGTCAAGACCAACTGCAATATTTTCTTTTTCCATAATCTAATATTTAGTACAAACTACCTGTTGCGAGAACCTGAGATCTATTGTTTTATATTTGTAAAGCGAACTATCTAAAACCGCTTTTTGATAAAATGCCTTGTAATTATTAAATTTAGCTTTCATTCGTATCGTTCCACCGAAATCAATTTGATAATCAAAATTTCTGTTATACATTTTTAAGCTCCCGTTTGGCATAATCTGCACACCAATGATGTTTTTTCTCAAAAACGCATCGTTATGTATTAATCGAAATAATTCGGCTAAATTTTCGCTATTTTTTTTATTTATTCCCCCCGAAACAAGCGGAACTCTAGCTGTAAAATTAGTTGACAATGGCATACTATTTCCTTCGTAATCAATGTAAAAAGAATTATCCCCGTCAAAGATTCTTGCTATAGGAGTTTTTTGTTTTACTACTGCTTTTAGAACCCCATCTATGCTTACGAACACATCTGACTTTTCAATCATTTCTTGTGCATTCAAAGCTTTTTCTAATTTATTCAAATCTAATTTATCTTTACCTACACTTTGCGCATCTTTTTTATTTTCTATTAACAATTTATTAACCGTTTCTTGGTCAACGAAAGGAGCGTTATCTCCTACAAAAACAATTGTGGATTTCGTAAGTTTTCGTTCTAAATTTCGATTTGAAGCAAACGAAAACAGGAAAATTACCAATGAAAACATTAGTACTAGTCGAATATTTATCCAATTAAACAGTTTCATTTAACGCTTTTTTTATTAATGGTACTAATTCTCCAATATCACCTGCTCCAATGGTCACAATGATCGTTGCATCGCTTTCTAAAATCGTTGAAATTAATTCTTGTTTGTGAATTAATTTTTTATGTTTATTTTCTATTTTATCCAATAACCATCGGGAGGTAATTCCTTCCATAGGCAATTCTCGTGCTGGGTAAATATCTAATAATAGTATTTCATCAAAAGCGGCAAGACTTTTGGCAAAATCATCTGCAAAATCTTTAGTTCTGCTAAACAAATGAGGTTGAAATATAGCCAACACTTTTTGGTTTGGATACAATTCTCGAACCGCTTGGTGTACAGCATTTATTTCGGTTGGATGATGTGCGTAATCATCGATAAAAACTAATTTTTCAGTATTTATTTGGTATGAAAATCGGCGTTTTATTCCTTTAAATGAACGTAACGCAGACGCAATATCTTCATTTGAGATGCCGAAAGTTTTAGCCATTGCCAATGCCATCAGCGCATTCATTAAGTTGTGATTTCCAGGTAAACCGAATTCGATATTTTGAATCGTTTCTGACGGCGACTTCACATCAAAAACATACCTGGAATTTACTATCCTGATATTAAAAGCGGCAAAAAGCCCCCTAACCCCCGACGGGGGAATTTGATTGCTTAAAATTTCAGTTTGAATTCCTTCTAAATCCAAACCTTTTGGGACAAATATTTTAGTTTTATCTGCCACTTTACCAGCAAATTCGCGGAATGAATCTTCGATTGCTGCACTGTCGCCATAAATGTCCAAATGATCTGCATCCATTGAGGTCACGCAAGCAATATTAGGATGCAAATGCAAGAAAGAGCGATCGAATTCATCGGCTTCGACAACTGTTATTGTTTTACCGTTTCCTATTAGATTTGAATTGTAATTTTCGACTATTCCGCCTATGAAAGCAGTAACATCAGCACCACTTTCAAATAAAATATGTCCCAGTATACTAGACGTTGTCGTTTTTCCGTGTGTTCCAGCAACTGCAAAACAAAAGGTGTCTTTTGTGATTATTCCCAAAACTTCGGCTCGTTTCTTTACTTCATATTCCCGTTCCAAGAAATAATTCCATTGGGAATGATGTTTTGGAACTGCTGGAGTAATAATCACTAGAGTATTTTCCCGATAATAATCTGCGGGAATTAAATCAATCCTATCTTCAAAATGAATGGTGATTCCTACATCTTGTAACTCTTTTGTAAGTTCCGTTTCGGTTTTGTCATAACCAGATACATTCTTGCCGATGGCTTTGAAATAACGTGCCAAAGCACTCATCCCAATTCCTCCGATTCCTATAAAATAAACGTTATGTATTTGATTTAGATTCATTTTATCAATTAAAAATTATGAATTAAAAATTAAAAATTTAATTTGAAAGTTTGGCTACTGGATACCTATTTGTAATTATTTCAAGTTGATTAATTATTTTCGATAAATGAGATTGGTCGAAATTTATTGTAAATAGTAAAACATTACCATTTCCTGCAAAATCCATAATTTCACACTTAGCAATCAAATGACCGATTCCATCGCCTACTATATTAATATTTACTTGATTTTCAATTGTATTAAATACTGCGCTACCATCAAATTTATTATAAAGTAATTTTAACTGTATCAAAAAATATTCAAAATCATATTTCTCTAAATGAGCATTAAAATTTCCTGAAAAACAACCTGCTTTTGCAATAACTTTTGATTTTAACCAATATGTATCGCACTCTATTTCGGCTTGGGAATTTTCTACATCAAGTATACAAATTCGAATAGAGTTACCACTATCAGAAATCTCAAAATATATATCTTCATTCATTTTTAATTCGTAATTTTTAATTTTTAATTAAAGAAACGATTTCGTCAACAATTTTTTTTGTGGCGTTCGGCAAAGCCAATTGCTTTATGTTAGTACTCAACTGATCTTGTTTTCCTTGGCCTTTTACTAAGGCGTCAAAAACTAGACTAAACTGCTCCTCTAAGTCTGATTCTTTAAGCATTATTGCCCCTTTTTTATCGACTATTGATTGTGCGTTTTTAGTTTGATGATCTTCAGCTACATTTGGCGATGGAATAAAAATCACTGGTTTCCCTACAATGCACAACTCTGAGACCGACGATGCTCCAGCTCTTGAAATTACTATATCCGCAGCTGCATACACCAAATCCATTCTATCGATAAAAGCGAGCACAGTTATGAGTTGCGCGTTATCAGTTATGAGCTTATCGGAATTGTATTTTTTATATTCTTCGAAATATAATTTCCCGCATTGCCAGATAACCTGCACATTTTGAGAAAGAAAATTATTTAATTCCTTTTCAATTAATTGGTTCACTCTTCTTGCTCCAAGGCTTCCGCCAAGAACCAATACTGTTTTTTTACTAGTATCTAAATTGAAATACTGTATTGCTTCTGCCCTTTTGCTTTCGATATCGATCAAATCCTGACGAACCGGATTTCCTGTCAAAATCATTTTTTCTTTTGAAAAAAAACGTTCCAGATTTTCGTATGCCACACAAATAGTGTTGGCCTTTTTACTCAGTAATTTATTGGTAATTCCAGGATAGGAATTTTGTTCCTGAATAACCGTTGGAATATTCAACATATTGGCCATTTGCAATAATGGTCCGGAGGCAAAACCGCCAGTTCCTATAACTACATCTGGTTTAAATTTCTTGATTATTTTTCTTGATTTCCATAAACTATCGATTAATTTAAATGGAAACATTGCGTTTTGCAGCGTCAATTTTCTCTGCAAACCCGCAATCCAAAGACCTTCAATTTTATAACCAGCTTGTGGCACTTTTTGCATTTCCATTTTATCATTGGCACCTACAAATAGAAATTCGGCATTAGGGAAACGAGACTTCAATTCATTGGCAATTGCAACCGCAGGATAGATATGTCCGCCAGTTCCGCCACCACTCAATATAAATTTTAATTTTTTCATTTTTATATTTTTGCCACAGATTTCACTGATTAGCACAGATTACATATTTTACTGAATACTCAAAACTGAATACGGCTTACTTATTAAAGACTGCTTTCATTGGATTTAAATTTGCTTCTTTTATAGAATAATTCTTTTCGTCCAAATATTCTGGAGCTAATTCTAATGGTTCCTCTTTGTCCTCTTCCTGTA
>CAMDGJ010000165.1 GCA_945897545.1 Flavobacterium psychrophilum | reverse complement strand
TTAATGATACATTTATTAAAACAAGGCGGTCGTGCCGGAATAGTATTGCCTGATGGTTCGCTAACGGGCGATGGTATAAAACAAAGAGTACGACAAAAACTGTTGGAAGATTGCAACCTACATACTATTATTCGTTTGCCTAATTCTGTTTTTCAACCGTATGCAACGGTAGCAACCAATTTATTGTTTTTTACCAAAGGAACGCCAACTAAAGAAGTTTGGTATTACGAACACCGTTTGCCTGAAGGGCAAAAAGCATACAACAAAACCAAACCCATACAAGCCAAAGAATTCAACCCAATAAAAACATGGTGGACAGACCGTAAGGAAAGTGATATTGCTTGGAAAGTAGATATACAAACCATCATAGACCGCAATTATGATTTGGATATTAAAAACCCAACCAAACAAGAAGAAACCCACGAATACAATAGTGTAGAGTTAATGGAATTGTTGCATACTTCTTTTGATAAAAGCAACACATTATTGAACCAATTAAAAAAAGCGGTGAAATAATGAGTTTAATAAAAATTAAAGATTTATTCCATTTCGAAAAAGGGATTCTGCAAAGTTCAAAATGTATTCCTGGTGAATATGATTTTATCACAGCTTCTTCTGAATGGAAAACGAATAACGAATACACGCACGATTGTGAAGCATTAGTTTTTGCTGCTGCTGCTTCTGGCTCATTAGGTAGAACACATTATGTAAATGGAAAGTTTGTTTCAAGTGATTTATGCTTCATCATTACTGCTAAGGATTCAATAAATTATCCAATAGATTTGAAGTTTTACCATATGATTTTTAATGAATTTAAAAATGATATTGTAAATAGTACGAAGAAAGGAACATCCAAAGAAGCAATTGGAATGAGTGCATTTGGTAATTACGAATTACCCTATTTTGGAATTGAAAAACAAATTGAAGCAAAAAAACAATTTGTAAATATGCAAAAATCTAAACTTGGTATATTTTCCGAACTAACTCACCAAATCAACCTAATAAAACAATTGCGTCAAGCTTTTTTAAATGAAGCAATGTGTGGTGAATTAATTGATACTTCAAGTATACAAATGGATGATTTAGAAACAGGTCAACAACTCCTTACATATATAAAAGCCGAGAAAGCAAAACTAATCAAAGCAAAAAAATTAAAAGCTGGTTTGGCTTCAAGCCAATCTATAAACTTTACAGAAAATTATATTATTCCTAATAATTGGGCTTGGTGTAAAGCAGATGAAATATTTTTTATAACAAAACTAGCAGGGTTTGAATATTCAGAACATATAAGATTAAATATACAAGGAGAAATACCTGTTATAAGAGCTCAAAATGTTAGACCTTTAAATATTGAGAAAAAGAACTTATTATATATTGACAGGCAAACATCAGAACTTTTAGAAAGATGTGCATTAACAAAAAAATGTCTTCTTGTTACATTCATTGGAGCTGGTATTGGTGATGTATCAACATTTGAAGAAGCAGAAAGATGGCATCTTGCTCCAAACGTTGCGAAAATGGAACCTTTTTTGGGATGTGAAGACTTGTTAAGTGTAAAATTTATAAATTATTTCATGATGTCTGATATTGGACAAAAAGAAATATTTAAACATGTAAAAGCAACAGCGCAACCAAGTTTATCAATGGGTACAATTAGGGATATTAACATTCCACTTCCGCCACTTCACGAACAAGAGCAAATTGTAGCCAAGTTAGAGGAGTTAATGACATTTTGTGATGAGTTAGAGCAAAGTATTAAAGAAAGTCAAGGGTATAATGAAAAGTTGTTGCAACAGGTTTTGAGAGAAGCGTTGCAGGGATAGGTAAGAAAATAACACCAAACATAATTTTACTACTTTTGCAAAAGAGATATTATTATCAAACTGAAATAAAATGAAAATACATATAAAAGAATTAGGAGCAGTAAAGGAAGGAACAATAGATCTTTCTAAAAAGTTGAATGTTTTTTGTGGTCCAAACGGAACGGGGAAAACATACATGGCTTATGTTATTTATGGCTTACTTAAATCTCAAATTCATATTGGTTCTGATGAGGCTTTAGCAAAAGAATTAATAGAAAAAAGAAAAACAAATTATAGTATAAATTTTGAAGCCTTAAATAAATATAGAAAAAACATTATTGATAACTTCAAAGATGATTTTGATAGTTTATTTGGTATTGGAGAAGATTTAGCAAAGCAATATTTTGAAAATACCGAAATAGCGTTTAAAGAAACCAATGAAGAGTTCAAACAGCAAATTATCGATTGTGAATTTCAGACTACTATTTCTATTAGAAAAGTAGATATTGAAATTAGTAAAACAAAAAACACCGACTTTTTAGTATTAGAAATTCAAGAAAAAGCAATTTCAAATAAAGATATTGACACCTTAAATTTCTTCTTGTTTTCTTCAATTTTATCAATTTTATCAACACATCCAATTAGTTCAACTTATATCTTACCTGTTGAGAGAAACTCTATTTTTACATTCAGCAAAGAACTTTCAATAAGCAAACAAGAAGCGGTAGATCATTTTCATGCTATGACAGGAAAAAACAAAATAGATAGATTTGATTTGTTGTTTAAGAAAACTACAAGGTATCCGCTAGCCATAAAAGACGGATTAATGATTGCAGATGATTTAGCGGAAATTAAAAAAACAACAAGTAAATTTTTTGATTTTGCAACAGAAATAGAAAATGAATTATTGCATGGTAAAGTGCAAATAACCAGTGAAGGAGAAATACAGTTTAAGTCAGACAAAGCACCAAAGCGTGTTTTACCAATTCACATGACTGCTTCAATAATAAAATCATTATCAAGTTTAGTGGTGTATTTAAAACACATCGCTCAAAAAAATGATTTAATTATTATTGACGAACCCGAAATTAATTTGCATCCAGACAATCAAATAATATTAACAAAATTATTTGCTCGATTAATTAATAAAGGATTTCGATTATTAATAAGTACACATAGCGATTATGTGGTTAGAGAATTGAATAATTTAATTATGCTTTCGTCTGATAAACCCGAAATTGAAACTCTTAAAATCCAATATGGTTATACTAAAGACGAATTTATTTTTAAAGAAGATATAGCAGTTCACTATTTTAATTATCCACTAAAACAGAGAGGTAATAAACAAGTTACAGTTGAAGCTTTAAATATTGACGATAGTGGTTTCGAAATTCCTTCCGTAGATGTTACAATCGAACAACAGAATAAAATTGCAGAAGAGTTATTTTACACATTAAAATATGGAGGAGAAGATGAGTAAATTAGTTCATATCTCTAATATTTTAGACGACTTTTTTAAAGAAGATAAAATAACAAAACTTCAAGAGCTTCAAGAAAAAATGGAAATTGAGTTTATTAGTGATAAAAAGAGATATTTATCTTTTTCCTTTGATAAACAACTACCTACCAAAGACTACCCAAAAGGATTATTTCCTTTTTTTAATAGAGGAGAAGCAAAAGTAACTTCATTCTGCGATTATATAATTTTTTCAGAACAGAATAATAATTTGTTTATTTTATTGATTGAATTAAAAAAAGGAGATAATAATGTAACAAAACAATTGAATGCAGGAAAATGTTTTGCTGAATATATTGTATCAACATTAAATCGAGTTTATGATTTTAATATTGTTCCCGAAATACGTCAAATTTCTATAAGACAACGACACATTAGACCAAAACAAAAACAAAAAGAGATTGATTACCAAGATAACTTTCACACATTTTGCAATAGTAAATTTTGGTTAAGGAAGTACTTGAAATAATAGTAATTATAGAAATAAATGTCAACATTAGTAACTCCAAAAATTATCAAAGTCAAAGAACTTTTGTTGAAAGATAATTTGAATATTCCTGCATATCAAAGACCTTACAAATGGACATTAAAAAATGTAAATCAGTTAATTGACGATATCGTTTTACATCAAGATAAAACAGCATACCGCATAGGGACGCTTGTAATACATCAAGATACAAACGATAAACAAGAAGAGGTTTTAAATATAGTAGATGGTCAGCAACGCTCTATTACGCTCACAATGATAGCGTATGCCATTTTAAAACACAAAAAAGAAGTTATAAAGAGCAACAGTCTAAAAAATGACTTTGCACATTTTACTCCAAAATTATTAGAAATGGAGTTTAATAGTGACATTTCAATCTTCAATATTCAAAACAATTATAAAGAAATCGAAAGACGAATTAAAACCTTTGATGAAAAGACGATTAACTTCTTTTTCAACAAATGTCAGTTAGTTCAGATAATCTTGACCGATATTTCCGAAGCTTTTCAATTTTTTGATTCTCAAAATTCAAGAGGTAAAGATTTAGAGCCACATGATTTATTGAAAGCCTTTCATTTAAGAGAAATGGCGCATTTATCTACGGAAGAAAAACTACAAAGTGTAGCCTCTTGGGAAGCATTAAAAACTGTCGAGTTAGTCGATTTATTTAGCAATTATTTATTTAGAATCAGAAATTGGTCCAAAGGATATTCCGCAAGATATTACACTAAAAACGAAGTAGATGTTTTCAAAGGAATTAGCATAAATCAATCCGTTAATTATCCTTTTGCGCAACTGCACAAAATTGGTCATTTTTATACCGAAAATTACAACAATGATTACCATAGAAATATAGATGAAAATAGAGTAAACTATCCGTTTCAAATTGACCAAGTAATCATAAATGGCAAGCGTTTTTTTGAAATGATTGAATATTACAAAAAGAGAGTTGATGCAATGCAAGAATTTGAAAGTAGTGATATAATACACAATGACAATGATAAGGCAATATCGTGTAAAATTTTCAAAACATTATCGGAATATGAAGGACGAAACAGAACTGGAGACCGTTATGTTAGAAATCTTTTTGATTGTTGTTTAATGTATTATGGTGATAAATTTGGAGTTCAAAACACACCTAAAGTTATCGAAAAATTCTTTATTTGGGCTTATACACTTCGATTAGAACATCAAGCAGTACAATTAGCATCAATGGACAATCACGCACTTTACAACAACAATATATTCACCACAATTCGAGAAGCCATTCATCCAAACGACTTAATGAATATTAAACTAAAAACCTTGTCAGAAGTAAATTCTACAAAAACGAATGATATTGAAAATTTATTTAAAGAATTAAGTTACTATGGAGAATAATCTTGCACCATTAAACATAAAATCCTTATTAAGCGAAGGAAAATATAACATACCAATCTATCAAAGAAATTATGCTTGGGGCGAACGTGAAATTACACAGTTAATTCAAGACATAGTTGATTATTCAAGTAAAGAAACTAAAACCAATTATTACTTGGGTACTTTAGTTGTTTATGAAAGAAAAATGCAAAGCAGTTTGGTTTATGAAACAATAGATGGGCAACAACGATTAACAACACTTTCAATTTTGTTAAGTGTTTTAAAAAACGAATACAACCTTCAAAATAGTCCGGCTAATTGGTTCAAATTAAATTTAGAGTTCGATAGTCGTATCAATTCAACGGATACCTTACAAGCACTTTTTTTTGATAACAAACTAGATTACAAAAATTATAATCCAGAAATAAATCAAGCTTATATTGATATTAAAAAAGTTTTAGATCGAATTTTAAAAGAAAGCAAACAAACAGTGGATGAATTTTGCGAATACTTATTCGAAAAAGTAATGATTTTAAGAGTGTCAGTACCAGAGGACACAGATTTAAATCATTACTTTGAAATAATGAATAATCGTGGGGAGCAACTGGAAAAGCACGAAATTCTAAAAGCGAATTGTTTAGATTTTCTAAAAGACAATGAGACCGAAAGCTATGCTTTTAATTTAATTTGGGAAGCATGTTCCAACATGGAAAAATATGTGCAATATGGTTTTTCAGTGGAGCAAAGACATCATGTTTTTGGCAGAAACGATTGGAACAGTCTAGCATACAATCAATTTGATGAATTATCAGAAACTGTTTTTACAAACAAACCAAAAAATGATATAGATACTACTTCTTTTAAATTAGTATCATTACTAGAAAACAATAAAACGGTTAAAACAGATGATGGGCTACAAGACGACGAAAATCCAGAAAGATTCAATTCTGTAATTAATTTTTCTAATTTCCTTTTACATGTTTTGAGAGTTCAAACCAAAGAAAATATTCCTTTAGA
>CAMDGJ010000164.1 GCA_945897545.1 Flavobacterium psychrophilum | reverse complement strand
AACATCATTGAAAGCAATAAACTAAACACCCGGTATTACATTACAACCGCCAAAAAAAATGATGAAGTAATTTTCAGGCAATGCACCTCAGAGGCTCGATCGAGCACCACCTCTTATGCCTTGACGAATTGTGTTTCGGCACTAATTGAAACTAGAGGGGTAAACCTTCAAAAAACTTCTTTTAAAAGAAGAATAAATGCCACTTTTTTAATTGCAACCTCATTTCTAAAAACAGCCTATGATGATGCTGAAAAAATAAAAGAAGTATTACGAATTTCTAATAATACAAAACCAGAAAATCTAGTGGTTTTGTATGATAGGCCAATAGAAAAACAAACCATTAGAGCCATAAGCTTAAAAGATAACACAGAAATAGCATTAGATGTTAAAGTGAGTAATGCGCTAAAATGTATACCTGTATTAGAAAGAAAAAGACCCTTTGCTTATTTGATACTTCCCGAACACAAAAAATTAGCCGATAAACTAATTATTCTTGGGTTAGAAGTAGAAGAGCTCCCTGAAGTTAAAACAGTAAAAGTGGATAGATATATTGTTACATCAGTCATGGAGAGTCCTGACGAAGATGAAGGCTACAAGGCACAAACGGTGGAGACATCAGTGTTAACAATAGAAAAATCTTTTCCAAAGGGGACGTTTATTGTCTATTTGAACCAGAAAAATGCTAAGATAGCCACCGAAGTTTTAGAGCCTGAAAGCGAGAATGGATTTATAAAATTTCAAGTCATAAGTACCAATTTAAATGAAGAATTACCAATCTATAGATACTTAAATAATGAAAAAATATAACACAAAAATGAAACTAAAAACAATCGTAGCAGCATTCCTTTTTCTATTTGGATTTAATGCAATTGCTCAAGTTAAAATAAAAACGGAATCTAAAGAATTCCAGTTAGGAGACGGCTTACGTTTTAACGTAAACGATGGAGATTATAAATTTATGATTGGTGGATTTATACAAGGAGTTTATCAATATGACAAAACGGATGGTTTAGTTGCCAATAATTATATGAATGCTAAAAACGCCTATTTAACAATTTCCGGGAGCATGTTGAAAGAAAAAGTGTCTTTTCTATTGCAAAACAATTTTAGTAATGGTAGATCACTTTTAGATGCTTGGGTGGCTTATGCCCCGATTTCGAACCTAAAAATAAGCTTTGGACAGAAACAGACTTTTACAAATAATAGAGAAATGACTTTTTTCGAAGACAAATTACAGTTTGTAGATAGAGGTGTTTTTAGTTCAAAATATAGCGATACGGGGCGCGAGTTTGGAGTATTCTTAGAAAGTCAATTTGGGATAGACGATTTCATCATAAAACCAAAATTTGCCATTACCTCGGGCGATGGTTTGAATTCTTTTGGAGCCAATTCTACGGATGTAGATCAAGGGGGTTTAAAATATGGTGGACGAATTGACATACTCCCTTTAGGAAAGTTCAAAGAAGGTAATGATGGGTATATAGCCGATTTGAAACATGAAGATCAATTAAAAATCTTACTAGGGGCGGCTTATAGTTATAATATTGGAGCAAGTAACAAAGTAGGAGAAGGTCATGGAGAATTTATACTTTATGATAATACAGGAAAGGTAAAGTTACCAGACTATAGAAAATTTTATGAAGATATTTTATTCAAATACAAAGGGTTTTCGTTGCTGGGAGAATATGTTAATACTACAGCAACTAGTTTAAAGAGTTCTTTCCTTGATTTAGGGGCGTCAAGGCCTTTGTATCTAACGGAGATTAGTGAATATTTAGTTTTAGGAGATGGCTATAATGTGCAGGTAGGCTATGTTACCAAATCGGGCTATTCTTTGGATTTAAGATATGAAAAATTAAACCAAGAATTTGATAATAATGCTTCAATATTGTTAGATCAAGAGGCATATACCCTTGGATTAACAAAATATTTTAAAGGGAATAATCTAAAAATTCAATCTTCAGTATCCGAGAACAATGCTGATCAATTTAATGCTTCAAACAGTAGTATTCAAAAAATAAAAACCATCATAGCCCAATTTGCTATTCAAGTCGTTTTTTAAAATTAAATAATTTCAATAATAAAAACAACTAGTTTATTTATTTGAGAAAATAAATGAAAGGAATCTTTAATACCAAAAATCATGAAAACACAATACACTGAAACCAGTGCAAAACGGTCAACATTTTATTCGATAATTACCAATTTAACCTTTTGGGTTTTAATATCAATAATTGTTGGGGTGCTAATGGGGCAATATTATCCCGCTCAAGCCATTGAAATGAAAATTGTTGGCGATTCATTTATAGAGCTCGTTAAGATATTCATCGCTCCAATTATATTTTTGACCATAGTATTGGGAATAAGTAGTATGGGCGATTTAAGCAAAGTAGGTCGAATAGGCTTAAAATCATTAATCTATTTTGAAATTGTGTCTACTTTGGCCTTACTCATAGGTATTTTTGTTGCTGTTGTAATTGAACCTGGAAAAATAGACAAAACAGGTTTGAATATTCAGGATGCTAGCCAATATACTACTACTAATAAAGCCACTAGTTTTGATTGGGTATCCATTTTCTTAAACAATATTACACTACAGGTGTTATTAGTGGCTATTGTTGTGGGTATTATTTTAAATTATTCCAAAAAAAGAGAAGCCATAGTAGCATTTTTATATAAATGCTCAAAAGTTGTATTTACCATGTTAAAATGGGTCATGTATCTTGCACCACTAGGAGCTTTTGGGGGTATGGCTTATACCGTAGGAAAATTTGGTTTACATACACTAATCCCTTTAGGTAAATTGATGATTACTTTTTACATCACGATGTTTTTATTTATTTTCATTGTCTTAGGCAGTATTCTAAGATACTACAAAGTAAATATTTGGCACTTTATCAAATACCTGAAATCAGAACTTCTAATTGTTGTTGGGACTTCATCGTCTGAAGCTGCCTTGCCCAATTTGATGGAAAAATTAGAGAAAATGGGTTGTAGTAAATCCGTAGTAGGATTGGTTATTCCTACAGGTTATTCCTTTAATCTCGACGGAACTTCCATTTATCTGTCTATGGCCATAATTTTTCTCGCTCAACTCTATAATGTACATCTTAGTATTGGAGAAATTTTGACTATAATAGGACTGCTTATGGTCACTTCTAAAGGGGCTGCTGGAGTAACGGGTAGTGGTTTTATAATTCTAGCCTCAACATTAACAGCAATTCATAAAATACCAGTAGAAGGATTAGCCTTTTTACTTGGGGTAGATAAATTTATGAGCGAAGCTAGAGCCATTACCAATTTTATTGGAAATGGTGTTGCCGCTATAGTAATTTCAAAATCAGAAAATGAATTTATCGCTATCGATGAAAATACTAGTTCAGAGTTGGAGTCTATTGAAACCGAAATGGAAGGGGTCTCTATTCCAATACCAGTGGAATCGGAAAAATCATATTAATAAAAACAATCTTTTTTTACTAGTTGATTAAATAATTAAAATTTAACTCGTTTTATTTCAGTCATTTAGTTTGAAATATAATTCTTTTATTAAAAAGAATTATATTTTGATAACGGTGTCTTTTGTCTAAAATTAATCTTAACATTTTTTTTTAATATGAATGTTTAATGGAATATATTATAAATCGTACTAATTAAACAAAAACACAATTATTACTAATAGTTAAACAATATGAAAAATATTAAAATTATCCAAGAGTTACATGATTTAGGTATTACAGGATATCATGATGTTTCCTATAACCCTTCCTATGAAGATTTATATCAAGCAGAAGTATCCCATTTTAGAAAAGGGTACGAAAAAGGAGCGACAACCGATACAGGTTCTGTAGCCGTAAAAACAGGGGTTTTTACTGGACGCTCTCCTAAAGATAGGTATATAGTTCAAGACGATATTACCAAAGACACCATTTATTGGGACAAAAAAGTAAATTTCCCTACTACAGTAGAAATATGGAATGAATTAAAAGCTTTAGTATTAGATCAACTTTCTACTTCTAAAAAATTATATGTGGTCGATGCCTTTTGCGGGACAAATAGTAATACAAGATTAAAAGTTCGTTTTGTAATGGAGGTCGCGTGGCAAGCGCATTTTGTGACCAATATGTTTATTAGACCTTCTACATATGAATTAGAGAGTTTTGGAGAACCTGATTTTATAGTAATGAATGGTTCTAAAGCAACTAATCCTGACTGGAAAGCACAAGGGTTAAATTCCGAAAATTTTGTTTTATTTAATCTGACCGAGAAAATCCAAATCATTGGAGGAACATGGTACGGCGGTGAAATGAAAAAGGGGATGTTTGCCATGATGAATTATTATTTACCACTTCGAGGAATTGCTTCTATGCATTGTTCGGCCAATGTTGGTGAAGATGGAGACGTAGCTGTGTTTTTTGGACTTTCTGGAACAGGAAAAACAACCTTATCAGCAGACCCAAAAAGATATTTAATTGGTGATGACGAACATGGATGGGATGACAAGGGAGTATTTAATTTTGAAGGAGGTTGTTATGCCAAAGTGATTGACTTAAGCGAAGATAGGGAACCTGAAATTTGGAAAGCCATAAAAAGAGATGCTTTGTTAGAAAATGTTATTGTAAATGAATATGGAGAAATTGATTATTCAGACCATTCCATAACTGAAAATTCTAGGGTTTCCTATCCTATACATCACATTAATAAAATCATTTTACCCTCAAAATCAGGTCATGCTAGCAAAATAATTTATCTTTCTGCAGATGCTTTTGGAGTATTGCCTCCAGTATCCATTTTAGATGAAAATCAGGCTCAAGACCATTTTCTTTGTGGCTATACTTCTAAATTAGCCGGAACCGAAAGGGGAATTACAGAACCGGAACCTTCATTTTCCCCAGCTTTTGGGGAGGCATTTTTGACATTACACCCAACCATGTATTCTAAAACTTTAATCGGAAAAATGAAAGAACATGGAGCTAAAGCGTATTTGGTAAATACAGGTTGGAACGGAACCGGAAAAAGGATTTCTTTGAAAAATACTAGAGCCATCATCGATGCTATAATCAGCGGTGAAATTGATGAAAAACAAACTAAAACAATTCCGTATTTGAATTTATCAATTCCTACAACCTTGCCAAATGTTACTACCGAAATTCTTGATCCAAGAGACACCTATAAAGACAAAGAGGAATGGGTTAAAAAAGCTAAGGATTTGACTTCTCGTTACATCAAAAACTTTGAACAGTATACTGATACTGAAGAGGGAAAACGTTTAGTTAGTTCAGGGCCTTCATTAGAATTAGAATTTGTTGAATCCTAAATTTACTTAATATATTATGAAACTAATAAAATTTTTAATTGTTCTTTTTATAGGAATCTATACGCAGAGTAGCTTCGCTCAAGTAAAGAAAGATACCATACGGGTTCTTTTTGTAGGAAATAGCTTTTCATACTATTACAACCTACCAGAAGTAGTGAATGCCATGTCAGCTTATAGTGATAAGGTACACATTGACACCAGACACTCCTTGGTAGGAGGTTCAGATTTATCTCAGCACTTAAAAGGGGAGAATGGTACAGAAACACTTGATATACTCGCTAAGGAAAAATTTGATTATGTAGTATTAAATCACCATAGTTTAGCAACAATCAAAGATGCCGATACGTTCTTCGAAACTAGTAAAAAAATGGTTGATTTGATAAGAAGTAAAGGCGCAAAACCTGTTTTTATGATGAGTTGGGCGTATAAATCAAACCCTTTGATGCTGAAAACGATTGCTGCTGCTTATGAAGATATGTGCTCAAAACTTGGAGTTGATCTTGTACCCTGTGGAAAACTGTTTAATGAAGTACGTACAAGGCGTCCTGATTTGAATATGTTTGAAGATGATGATAAACATCCCTCCAAGCATGCCACCTACCTCAATGGCTTGACCTTTTTTAAATATTTTACAAATGAAAAAACCTCTAAAATTCCAAATCGCATAACTACCACTAATAAGAATGGGCAGAAATTATACTTGTTGCTTTTGAGTCAAGAAAACTCAGATTTTTTGCAACAATTGGTTGATGATTATGATTTTAAAACACGGTTAAAGTAATTCTAAAATGAAAAAATCCATATTTATTAAGACCTATATTTTACTTACGATAGCACATAAACTAACAATGCGAGCGTTCCGATAGCTATCGGAAGTCAGTGGGTATTAGTAATCTCATTTATTTTTCGCTGGTAGTCGATGGATTAGTTGGCGAATTTTATTTTTTTCTAGTGATTAGAAATAAACAACACGAAGGGATTGACTTCGTCAGTCGCTACGCTCGTGT
>CAMDGJ010000163.1 GCA_945897545.1 Flavobacterium psychrophilum | reverse complement strand
AATTTAACTCCATTTGTATTTAATTTATTTTCGAACGCTGCGTCATCTTCAACTTGGATGACAACACCAATATTTTCCGAGAATAAAATTTTAACCAAATCTTTTTCTTCAAAAACAGAGAAATCAATTTTGGCACCCAAATTTACATCAGCAAAACACATTTCCAATAAAGTGGTAATCAAACCACCACTTCCGATATCGTGACCCGCCAAGATTTGATTGTCTAAAATCAATTCCTGGATTGTATTGAATGCATTTTTGAAAAAAGCAGCGTCTTTAATCGTTGGTGCTTCGTTTCCAATGGAATTCAAAGTTTGTGCGAAAGAAGAACCACCTATTTTAAATTCGTCTTGAGATAAGTTGATATAATAGATTGAACCTCCGTCTTTTTGCAAAACAGGCTCTACTACTTTTCGAATGTCGATACAGTTTCCTCCCGCCGAAATAATGACCGTTCCAGGCGCAATCACTTCGTCGTTCGGATATTTTTGTTTCATCGAAAGTGAATCTTTTCCAGTAGGAATGTTGATTCCCAATTCGATGGCAAAATCGGAACAGGCTTCAACGGCAGCGTACAAACGGGCGTCTTCTCCTTCGTTTTTACACGCCCACATCCAGTTGGCCGAAAGAGAAATTCCCTTCATTCCATTTTTTATGGGTGCCCAAACAATATTCGACAAGGATTCGGCAATAGCAGTTCTTGTTCCGGCAACCGGGTCAATTAAAGACGCAATAGGAGAATGCCCAATTGAGGTGGCAATTCCTTCTTTTCCCAAGTAATCCAAGGCTACCACACCACAATTATTCAAAGGCAATTGCAAAGGGCCGGCACATTGTTGTTTGGCTACCTTTCCACCCACACAACGGTCTACTTTATTGGTCAGCCAGTCTTTACAAGCTACCGCTTCCAGTTGTAAAACTTGCTCTAAATAAGTAGCAATATTTTTTACATCATATTCCAATGCAGGATAGTTATAGTGGATCGTTTTGTCATTCATTACTGTTTTCGGAGAGCTTCCGAAGAAATCTTCCAAGGCGTAATCCATTGGTTTTGCGCCTGTAGATTTAGACTCAAAAGTAAAACGGTGATCCGCTGTAACATCACCCACTTGATACATTGGAGCACGCTCCCGATCTGCAATTTTTTGAAGTAAATCAATATCTTTTTTACCGATAACCAATCCCATTCTTTCTTGGGATTCGTTACCAATAATTTCTTTTGCTGAAAGGGTAGGATCTCCCACAGGCAATTTGTCTAAATCAATTAATCCTCCAGTTTCTTCCACCAATTCCGAAAGACAGTTCAAGTGTCCGCCAGCTCCGTGATCGTGAATAGAAACAATTGGGTTATGGTCGCTTTCTACCAAACCACGAATGGCGTTGGCAGCCCGTTTTTGCATTTCAGGGTTCGAACGTTGTACGGCATTCAACTCGATTCTGGAACTCATCGCTCCAGTATCTGCTGAGGAAACCGCAGCGCCACCCATTCCGATTCTATAATTTTCTCCACCAAGAATGACTATTTTATCTCCTTCTTGTGGTTTGTGTTTAATCGCTTGATCTAATTTTCCGTAACCAATTCCGCCCGCTTGCATAATTACTTTGTCGTAACCCAATTTCCGGCTTTTTAATTCCCCTCCTTTGGAGTGGTTAGGGGTGGGTTCTTCGTGTTCGAAAGTCAAAACTGAACCAGTAATAAGAGGTTGTCCAAATTTATTTCCAAAATCGGATGCTCCATTCGAGGCTTTTATCAAGATGTCGATTGGCGTTTGATACAACCATTTTCGTTCTTCCATTCCTTTTTTCCAAGGTTTGTCATCCTGAGCGGAGTCGAAGGACAAACGAGAATACGAAGTCATATAAACAGCAGTTCCCGCCATTGGCAACGAACCTTGCCCTCCAGCTAAACGGTCGCGAATTTCCCCTCCAGAACCAGTTGCAGCGCCGTTGAAAGGCTCCACGGTTGTCGGAAAATTGTGTGTTTCTGCTTTTAAGGAAATAACCGAATCAAATTCTTTTATTTCGTAAAAATCAGGTTTGTCCGCGGTTTTCGGGGCAAATTGTTGCACCCTTGGACCTTTAACAAAAGCCACGTTATCTTTGTAAGCCGAAACAATATCGTTAGGATTTTCGGAGGATGTTTTCTTGATTAATTTAAAAAGAGAAGTTTCTTTTTCGATGCCGTCAATAACAAAAGTTCCGTTGAAAATTTTATGACGACAGTGTTCTGAATTGGCTTGAGAGAAGGCGAAAATCTCTGAATCGGTTAATTTTCGGCCTAATTTGGTAGACAAATTATCCAAATATTCCACTTCTTCAGAACTCAATGACAAACCTTCGGAATTGTTGTACCCAGCAATATCGTCAATGTTTAGAATCGCTTCGGGTTGAATGTGAATCGTGAAAATATCTTGATTCAATTCGGTATATTTTTGAGAAAGCATTGGATCAAAATCAAAAGAATCATCTGAAGCTTTATGAAATTCTTCAATTCGAATGATTCCAGAAATACCCATATTTTGAGTGATCTCCACAGCATTAGTACTCCAAGGCGTAACCATTGTGGCACGTGGACCAACAAAAAAATCCGACAAGACGGATTTTTCTATTTTATTTGCATCGGCGAAAAGCCATTTGAGTTTTGAAATATCTTCGATAGCAATTTCGGTTTGCGTCTGGACTGCGAATACTGTTTTGCTTTGGTTTTCAAAGAAATGAATCATTGTAATAGGGAAGTTAGTGTTGTTTTGTAGGCAAATTTAATCAATTAGAATTAAAAAAAAAAGCGTCCCGATGATTCGTGACGCTTTTAAAATTAGTCGATGATAATCTTCTTCGTTATTGATTTCTCATTAGAATAAAGTTTGAGAAAATAAACACCTTGCTTGAGATTTTCTAATGTATATAATTTTTGATCGGCTTTTGGATAATCAATTTTTTGTACCAATTGTCCATTAATATTGACTAATTGAATTTTGTCAAGTTCAGTCTCGGTTTCAATATTTATTTTATTGGATTTTGAAGGATTAGGATAAACCGAAACATTCGCCAATACATTGTCGAAAGCTTTTTTGTTTAAACCTGTGCCCCAGATTGCTTGAACCCATTCAGGATGGTCGATATAAGGATTTCTATTATTTTGACGAGCATAGATTGCATTATTACGAGCAATTTCTCTAGCATTTACTGGGTCTTGTGCGTGCCAAGTTAATAGCATATTTAAAAAAGCAGTTGTAAATACCTTATTGCTAGATCCATCAAACATATCATAATTATAACCAGCAACGGTATTTTCGTAACGAGTGGCAAAATATAAATACATTCTGGCAATATCTCCTTTAAATTCATCAATTGGTTCGAAAACCGTACCAGAATAACCAGAAACTCCGCTGGAACCCACTTTGCTACCGTTTAAAGTTGTTTTTGAAGCTGTAGCAACGGTTCCGTGTGGGAAAGCTGCGCGAAGTCCGTTGACTTTGCCGTCTGTTGGTGTTACAGAATGGGCATCATTTTTCATAGGCGAAGCTTCATTAAATACAGATTGTGGAATGATGTGTTCTCTATTATAACAATTACCCTCATCAAAATAATTACCACATCTATCGTTTGTTCCTAAAGAATAATTATAAGGGTCAATTCCTGCTGGATTTTCAGAATACATATCTAAAACAGTTCCGTCATTTTCATAAAATTTATCAATGTCTGAAGTTTGGTAGGTTACGTATAAACCATCGTAGCCTTTGTCCGTGTGGCCTTTGATGATATTATATAATTGTGTTTTTAAAGTGTAACCAGTGTTAGTTGCTGCCGAATAATATCCAGATGGAATTTGGGCAAAAGTAAATAAGGAGCATAGTAAAAAGAGTAACAGTAATTTTAGTTTCATTGACAATTATATTAATAAATATGATTTTTTTGAAGTGCAAAAGTAATTAAATGATACTCTAATTTTATCTTTAGAATGTTAATTTTACAATATCTTTTTAGGAAACGGCTTGTTTTGAAAAGCTCCTAAATCTGGCGGCAGTGTCCTATTTATGCCAATGATGTCTAATGGAATTAGAAAAGTCGAATTTCCTTTGGCGAAAGCCGCTGAAGATTCGTCAATATTGAGTTTATTTTCAGCTATTTTGAAGAATTTAGGGTCTTTATTTTGGAGAATAGAGTTATAATGTATTGGGTCAGTAGTAAACTGATAGAGAGGATCATTAGTGTATTGATTAGAAGTGTTTTCAAACTTAATAAGGCAATTGTTGAATTGGTATTCGAACGTTGCTCCCGTTTTTTTATTCAAAATCATTTCGTTAGAATAAGAACCATAAATAATACAATTATTGAAAGTTGCTTGCGTCAGGCTTTTTACTTCCGGAATTGCTCCAGTAAAATAATTATTCACCAAAACCGCTACTTGACTCGAACTAGGCCAATTATTATTAAACGTGCTATGCGTAAATTTATAATCTCCGCCATAAATGCAGGCTAAACTGCCGAGTCCAGCATTATTGATGACCAAGTTTTCGCCATTAATTTTCGCTGTTTGCGCTAAAATTCCATAATTGGTAGAATCATAAATTTGTGTGTTTTTTATAGAAACCGTTGTACCATTATTGTTTTGAATCAACAATCCTATGGTTGCATTTTTAATCGTCAAATGATTGATTTTATTATTTGTGCTTCCATCAGTAAGCCAAATTGCTCCCCATTGTCCTGGAACATTAGAGAAATCCGGCTCTAATCGATCGCCTTCAAAGATAACTTCATTCTCCATTTTATCAGTGGTTGATAAAAGACCGTTTACATTTATGGAGGCATTAGAAGATACAATAAGGCCTGAAAAAGCGTGAAAATGTACTCTGCTACCCGGATTAAAGACTACCGTCTTTCCAGAAGGAACTGCCGCATAACCATAAACAACATAGGGTTTATTGTTGTTGAATATGAATTCATTTCCATTTACAGGATCATTTTCATCCAAGAAAAACCCATAAATTTGCTCCTCTCCAATAGGAAGTGTTTCCGTGGTTCCATCGGCGAAACGTTTTGGATACAGAAAAATCGCGTCTTGAATAAGCGTCACTAATTCCACTTTTTGAAGATTTGAACCACCATCAAAAAGGATTTGGTCTGTATAAAGAAAATCTGCAGGATTTGCATCAATAATGTTCGCGGTAGTTTCTATAAAAATATACATACTATCCTTTGCCAACAAATTTACATTTTCGAACAATTTGCCCTGATCTCCTTGCATTCCATCAACTGTCATTCTGTATTTTGAACTTAATCCTTTAGCGAGTTTTATGCTGGGAATCGTGATGTCGTTTTTGGAATTATTATAGACTTTGAGTGTGTAAGTACTTGAACCAATATTTGTAAAAACAGTATCTAAATAAACGGTATCTCTAGAAAATTCTAATTCCCCGGTGCTAGCTACAGCTTCAAAATCTGTTCGACAGGAGCTAATAGAAATAAGAATTCCGATAATTAACAGTATAGTAATTTGGCGCATTTCTTTAGATTTTTTTGTAAAAATAGTAAAAACTATTTGGATTGATGAATGATTTTCAATTTTGAATTGATAATACCAATTGTTTTAATAATCTTTTGTATAATTTTACATTTTTAAAGCAAAACCTATGATATTCGACAAAGAAAAAATCCTTCACTATTGTAATTCAATTTCGAAAAATACTCTGATGGAAACACTAAATATTAAATATATTGATGCTGGTCCTGATTATTTAACGGCATCAATGCCTGTGAATCCATCAGTACATCAACCCATGGGATTGTTACATGGCGGAGCCTCAGTGGCTTTGGCCGAAAGTGTAGGAAGTGCTGCTTCGTTTTTATTTGTAAATGGAGAGCATAGTGAAGTGCGCGGAATTGAAATATCGGCAAATCATTTGAAAGCAAAACGCGAAGGGATTGTTACAGCTACTGCCAAAATAATTCACAAGGGAAGAAGTATTCATTTATGGGAGATTCGGATTACAGATGAAAAAGATTCTTTAATTTCCCTTTGCAAATTGACGACTATGGTTTTGCCAAAAAGAAAAAGCCAAGATTCATAATGGAACTTATTTTAGAAAAAGCCAAGGATCAATTTAATCAAAATCTTCCCTTTGTAATTTACAAAAAGCCTGAAAACAATTCTATTGATGGGCTTTTTCAAAAAAACGATACTTTGTTTGAAGTAACGAATTTCGATGAAAAAGGTTTCGTCTTTGCTTCTTTTGACGGAAGTCAAACTTTTATTTTACCTGAGAATCAGTCCGAAAGAATTACCGCTTTATTCCAAAAAAATGAAATCACAATTTTAGATTCAGCGCCCGATTATGCCAATGAATTGGATAAAAATAAATTTAAAAACTTAATTTCAAAAGGGATTCAAGCCATTGAAAATAACGAATTCAAAAAAGTAGTTCTGTCCAGAAAAGAG
>CAMDGJ010000162.1 GCA_945897545.1 Flavobacterium psychrophilum | reverse complement strand
CCCAAAGAAATAGAGCCCTAAAACCCAATTATTGACTACGTTTAGCAGGCTTGCTAAATCGAAATAAATAATTGTTTCAATGAATAGTATTGAGTTAAAAAAATAATAGGAGTAGTTTGGCCAACTCCGTTACTAAAAAAGAATAGTTGTAATAAATAGAGTAACTACGCTCAACTGGCCGTTTGGAGAAAGACTCCCAAGGGGTCGTCCTTCACCAAGCGGCCTAACGTTGTAAGCAAGCCTAAAGAACGACCGTACTCCGAAAAAACAGACATCTGAAAAACGAACTTTGACTTCTTGACAAAAACTTACGGACTGACTTTAGCGACACACAATCCGACCCGAATGTTTTAAAAATTTTTTCCACCGCACATTTTAAAAAATAATTTTAGCCGGACGCACATTGGCACTTTGGCAAAACCGCACCACCCGACACACGACCCAAGTTTTGCAAAAGAGCCAATTTCCCAACGCTCGGCAGAATGTTGAAAATAATTTGAAATAAGCGAAGACAAATCAAAAAAAATTTTCTAATTTTGACACATTATGTCAATAGAGTTTATGTCAAAAGAAACGATAGGCGAAAAGTTAAGATACATACGAGAAGAGAAGGAACTTCCATTGCGGAAAGTTGCTGCTTTACTCGACATTGATGTAGCGATTTTAAGCAAAATGGAGCGTGGCGAGAGGAAAATCACAAAAGAAGTAGTTTTGAAACTTGCCGACATATACGATTACAACGCAGACGAACTTTTGGTTTCGTTCCTAAGCGATAAAATTTTATATGAAATTCAAGACGAAGATTTAGGAATAGAAGCATTGAAAGTAGCAGAGGAAAGAGCTAAATATATTAAAGCGAATAAGAAGAAATGACAATAAAGAAACTCATAGAAAAATATACAGCCGACAGGGATTATTACTTGACAAGCAAGTATAATGAAACACTGCTTCGCAGTGATTTCTTAGACCCGTTTTTCGAGTTGCTTATTTGGGACATTAAAAACAATGCAGGTAAACCAACCAACGAAAGAGAAGTGATTTTAGAAGAAGCATTAAAGGAAAATGCTTCTGAACACTCAAAAAAACCTGATTATACTTTTCGATTATTTTCGGAAAGGAAATTCTTTTTAGAAGCTAAAAAGCCTTGCGTAGCAATCGAATCAAATAATGATTCGGCTAAACAAGTTAGACGTTATGGCTTTACAGCCAAACTGAAAATTTCAGTTTTATCAAATTTTGAATACTTAATTATTTACGACACATCCGTAAAAGTTGACAAAGACGATACGTTTCAAAAGGCTTTAATCAAAAAATATCATTACACTGAATACGAAAGCAAGTTTGAAGAAATCAAAAAGCTTTTAGGAAAAGATGCTGTTTATTCAGGTGCATTTGAAACAGAATGGAAAGAAATTGAAACTAAAATTAACCAGTATTCAATCGACAATCTTTTCTTAAATCAAATCAACGAATGGAGGAAGGCATTAGGTGCAGAGATTTACAAACACGAACCCAAAATTGACGAACAACAATTAAACGATGTTGTTCAAAGTTATTTAAACAGAGTTTTATTTCTGCGTGTTTGCGAGGACAGAAATTTAGAAGATTACCAAACACTTTTAAAGTTTGCTAACGCAAACGACTTTAAAGCATTAATCAAAAAGTTTGAACAAGCTGACAAACGTTATAATTCAGGGCTGTTTGACCAATTACTAAAAGATAAGATTGTAGAAAATATTAGTTCCGTTTTTTGGACAATTATCAAACAATTGTATTATCCTGAAAGCCCCTATTCATTCAGTGTTTTTTCTTCTGATGTACTAGGAAGCATTTATGAAATCTTCCTTTCAGAAAAATTGACCGTACAAAGCGGTTCTGTTGTTTTAGTAAAAAAACCTGAAAATGTTGACCGTGACATTATCACCACGCCAACATTTATCATAAGCGATATTTTAAGAAATACCGTCTTGAAAAAATGCGAAGGAAAAACGGATAAGGAAATTCTAAAGTTGAAATTTGCTGATATCTCTTGTGGTTCAGGTGCATTTTTATTAGAGTTGTTTCAGTTGCTAAATGATAGTTTGATTGACTATTATTTGAAAAACGATAAAACAAAACTCATTCAAACCAATATCAACACTTACAAATTACCATTTGAAATTAAGCGACAACTTTTATTGAATTGTATTTTCGGTGTTGATAAAGATTATAATGCAGTTGAAGCAGCCAAATTTGGTTTGCTTCTCAAATTACTTGAGGGTGAAGATGTAAATTCAACCAACAAAACAAAACCTGTTTTACCCGATCTTTCTGAAAACATCTTTTTCGGAAACAGTTTATTGAATCCAAAACAAGTAACCAACAAGAAAGCCCAAGTAATTATCAATCCGTTTGATTTTTCAAAACTTAGCTTTGATGTCATTGTAGGCAATCCGCCTTATATGAAGTCGGAAGATATGAAAAATATAACTCCGCTTGAATTGCCACTTTACAAAACAAATTTCAATTCTGCCTACAAGCAGTTCGACAAATACTTCCTTTTTCTTGAACAAGGAATAAATTTATTGGCTGATGATGGAATTTTAGGTTATATCGTTCCGAGTAAGTTTACAAAAGTTGGAGCAGGTAAAAAACTTCGTGAATTACTCGCAGAAAAAGAATATCTGCATTCAATCGTTTCATTTGGTGCAAATCAGGTTTTTGCAGACAAAACAACCTACACTTGTTTGTTAATTCTGAATAAGAAGCCACAAAAGACTTTCCAATATGCGGAAGTAAGAAGCCTGAAAAGTTGGAAAGTTAGAGAGCCAGAGGCTGCAAAATACGGTTCAAAGAAAACAGATGAATTGGATAGTGAAGTTTGGGTTTTAGTTCCACCCGAATTAACAAATACTTACAATAAAATCGTTTCTCAAAGTGTAAAACTTAATGATTTGGTTGGAGGTGATAATATTTTCAATGGTATTCAGACCAGTGCAAATGATGTTTACATTTTTACACCAACTAAAGAGGATAAGAAGTACTTCTATTTCACAAAAAAGGGTGTTGATTACAAGATTGAAAAGGAAATTACTAAACCCTATTTTCAAACTTCATCAGGCGAAGATAATTTATACACTTACCGAACATTCAAACCGAATGCAAGGGTAATTTATCCTTACATAACAACAAAAACAGGAGTTGACATAATTCCTCTAACAACTATCCAAAAGAAATTCCCTTTGGCTTATGACTATTTGTAAAAGCATAAAGCCATTTTAAATAATCCGAAACGAGATATAAAACCAGAGCCAAAAACAAAAAATGAATGGCACAGATACGGCAGACATCAAAGTTTAGATAGTTGTGGACTTCCTTCAAAAATTATTGTTGGTGTTCTCTCTGTTGGCGATAAATACGCAATTGATGTTCACGGAACTTTGATTTCTTCAGGTGGAACAGCAGGTTATTGTGTAGTTGCAATTCCAACAACTTCCGATTATTCCATTTACTACATTCAAGCTATTCTCAACTCAAAATATTTGGAGTGGTTTAGTGCTTTGTATGGCGAAGTTTTCAGAGGTGGTTACATAGCAAGAGGAACAAAGGTTTTGAAAAACCTACCAATCAGAAAGATTAATTTTTTAGATGCTAAACAAAAAACACTTCACAACAAAATCGTAGAAACTCAAAAAGAATTAATCAGCATTTATAACCAAATAGATGCAAACGCAGGAAATAAAAGGACTCTAACTCCATTGCAAGGGCAATTTGTGCGAGAAAAAGCCAACCTAGAAAAGCTATTAGCTAAATTATATGATTTAGGTAGTGAAGATTCATTAATCCCATTAATCAAAGACTTGTATGAAGCTAATTAAGAACGCAACAGCCGAGAAATTGAGAGGTGGATTTTACACACCCGAGCCAATTGCTGCATTCATTTTGAAATGGGGCATCAATGGAAGTTCTGATTATGAAATATTAGAACCAAGTTGTGGGGATGGAGTTTTTCTCGAACAATTGAAAGAAAATAATCACAAATTCAAATCAGTAACAGCTATTGAGTTTGACGAAGTAGAAGCGGAAAAAGCGGAAAAAATTAAACTCAATAACAAGGATGTAATCAATACAGATTTTCATTTGTATTGCAATGAAACCACTCAGAGATTTGATTTAGTGGTAGGTAATCCGCCTTACATTCGCTATCAATATTTTCAGCAAGAACAGCAAAATGAAGCCATAAAAGTTTTCAATCGTGCTAAACTAAAATATTCAAAACTGACCAATGCTTGGGTTTCTTTTGTGGTTGGTTCTAGTTTATTGCTCAAAGAAAAAGGTAAAATTGGTTTTGTGATACCCGCAGAATTGTTGCAAGTTTCTTATGCTCAACAACTCCGTGAGTTTTTGGCTCATTTCTACAATAAAATCAATATCATTTCTTTTGAAAAGTTGGTTTTTCCTGACATTCAGCAAGAAGTTGTTTTGTTGCTGTGCGAGAAAAACGGAAGTGATTCACATTTGATTGAACATCTTGAATTGAGAGATGCTTCTGATCTTGAAAAGCTTGATGTAAACATCCTAAAAAGTCCTTCCAAAAAGATTGATTTCAAGTCAAACAAATGGACTTACTACTTTTTAGAGCAAGAGGAAATTGACTTTTTAGAACAGATTGCCAAAAAACGAAAAGTTCCCACAATTAGTAATTATGCCAGTGTAGAAGTAGGCATTACGACAGGTGCAAATGATTATTTCACTGTTCCTTTGCCAGTTGTAGAAGCTTACGACCTGAAAGAATATGCAAAACCAATGGTTGGCAGAAGTGTTCAGGTCAATAGCGTAATTTTTACGGAAAAGGATTGGGAACTTAACAGGCAAACCAAAGCTAAAGCACATTTATTGGTGTTCCCTGCAAAAGAGAAAATTAACGGACACAAAGGAGCGAACTCATACATTCGTTTGGGTGAATCAATGGGCGTAAACAAAGGCTATAAAACAGGCATTCGTGATGATTGGTTTGTGATTCCTTCCATCAAACTTTCTGATGCTTTGTTTATCCGTAGAAACAACCTCTATCCTCGTTTGATTCTGAATGAAGCAAACGCATATACTACCGACACAATGCACCGTGTATTTATGAAAAAAGACACGGACAAAAACGCATTCATAGCCAGTTTTTACAATTCATTGTCATTGGCTTTTTCTGAAATTGTTGGTCGTAGTTATGGCGGTGGTGTATTGGAATTGATGCCAAGCGAGGCAGGAAAAATACTGCTCCCCTATCAAACTGACAACGCAGATTTACTTGCTACCATTGACAAAATGATGCGAGAGAAAAAAAGCATTGATGAAATTTTAAAAATCACCAACAAGCAAATTCTGAAAGACGGATATGGCTTTACGGATAAAGAAATAAAACTTGCGGATAACATTTGGAAAAAGCTTTCTTCAAGGAGATTAAATAGGAATAAATAATATGGATACAGACGATTTATCAATACCAACCTATACGGGAGTAATCATTGAAGCCGAGAAGTTCAGCCACGACTTAACACTTCAATTTGGCTTAATGGCATCAGATTGCAAAGATGATAACGATTTTTTGAATCAAGTGGAAGCCTTAATAAAAAAATGGCTTAATGACGATGATATGTTTAATTTAGTTGAAGATATTTTCTTCGGAGAATCTGTGAATGAAAAAGAATTTAAAAAAACATTAAACAAGCTAGTATCTAATATTGCTGAAATCAGGAAGACTCCAATGGAACAGCGTGAATATGAAGATTGGGATTAATCAATATCACTAAAATGGTTTCAAATCCTGAAAATATAATCACATTCCGCTCCCTCTTCAAAGGACGAGAAGATGTGTTTGCTGTGCGTTGGGAGAAAGAAAACAAATCGGGTTATATGCCAGCTGTTTTTTATGACCCGTATCGTTTTCGTGCACACAAAATGAATGGTGGAACTTTTCAGAATTTTACCGAAAAGGCGTATCTGAAACTTACAGATGAACAAATTCAAAAGCATTTGGACGGCTTTCACCAAATTGGGGTTTATCCATTACTACAAGATAATACAACTTGGTTTTTAGCAGCTGATTTTGACAAAGCAAATTGGCAAGACGAAGCTGTTACTTTTCTGAACGCTTGTAAAGAAAAAGAAATCCCAGCCTACTTGGAGCGTTCCCGTTCGGGAAACGGTGGACACGTTTGGATATATTTTGATAAACCATATCCAGCAATTAGAAGCCGAAAAATATTCATTTCTATTTTAGAAGAATCGGGGGCATTTTCAATGTTTGCCAAAAGTTCAAGTTTTGACAGACTGTTTCCAAATCAGGATTTTCTTTCAGGTAAAGGATTCGGAAACTTGATTGCTCTGCCACTTTTTAAACCGACTTTTGAAAAAGGAAATAGCTGTTTTATAAATTCTGAAACCATTGAAGCTATTACTGACCAATGGAACTTTCTTAAAAACATTCAAAAAGTTA
>CAMDGJ010000161.1 GCA_945897545.1 Flavobacterium psychrophilum | reverse complement strand
TGGTATGCATCTTCGTCAATATGGAAGAACATTCCGCCTAAATTTATGTTTACAGTTTTGTTCATGACTATAGTTTTTGTTTGGTGATTAGGTTTACTGCATCAGACAATTCTGTCCAGGTGCCATTTAATTCGTTTAAAAATGTCTGTCCAAGTTCGGTCAAACCATAATATTTTCTTGGCGGACCGGATAAAGATTCTTCCCAACGATAGTTGAGTAATCCGTCATTTTTCAATCGGGTAAGCAGCGGATAAACCGTTCCCTCCACAACCAGTAATTTTGCGTTTTTCAAAGTATCTAATATTTCTGAAGTGTATGCTTCTTTGTCTTTTATAACTGACAAGATGCAAAACTCAAGAACACCTTTGCGCATTTGGGCTTTTGTGTTTTCAATGTTCATGATTCTCTTTTTGTTTTTTTTGATTTAATTAAACTGTTCATTTTTTGATTAATTGATTGTGATTATTTAATAAAAGGTATCGTCAGGGGATACTTGTATTTTTCTCCATTAGATGCTTTTACCGAAGCATAAATGATCAAAAAGAATTCCGCAACTTTCAGGCCAACAAATAGTAATATTGCCATTAATGCAACAATTACGACTCCTGTTAAATTTTCTATGCTAAAATGATTTATCATAAATTCCTCATCATTAACAATCGAATTAAAAGGAATGTTACTAAAGACCGTAATAATTAAAATAGGTATAGCAATTATTGCAAGTACCAATGAATACAATAAAATACTCAATTGAAAGTTAATGGCCTGCTTGCCATGATGATCAATAAATTCTGACTTGTCTTTATTGGTACTCCAAATTAGTATTGGAAAAATATAATTCCCAAAAGGAATACAATATTGACTCAATGTACTCAAATGAGTAAATGTGGCTAGGTTTTTTTGATTGGTTGTTTCCATAGTGTAAATGTATATAGTAATTTCTTATGCAAATATATATCTAAAAGAAAGTATCTTGTATCGCATAGTAGTAAATATTAACATAATATTAACACCTTATCTTACTATAAAGAATGTAAGTACCGGTGCAAAGGAGCTCAAATACTGCAGTTCTCATCGTTTTTTTTAAATGGAGTTACAACATATCTGGTACAGTTTATTTTTATTAGTTTTACAAAAAAATCTATTCTTATGGAAATCACGGTGTCGAGTCTCAATAAATTTCTTTTGTTTAAATTGCCATCGGCATTTATCTGCGGAGTTAGAGTAAAACAACTAAATAAAAGCACATGTATAGTATCAGTCAAACACCGCTGGATTAGCCAGAATCCTTTCAATTCTATGTATTTTGCAGTACAAGCAATGGCCGCCGAACTATCAACTGGAGCTTTGGTGATGTTGGAAATTCAAAAGAGCAATAAAAAAACATCAATGTTGGTAGCGAACAATAAAAGCAATTTTTCAAAGAAAGCTACCGGAAGGATAACTTTTGTTTGTAATGATGGGCATTTTGCAGAACGGGCCATTCAAGAAGCCATAGCAACTGGAGAAGGACAAACTTTTTGGATGAAATCAATTGGAACAAATGAACAAGGGGAACAAGTTTCTGAAATGGATTTCGAATGGAGTGTACGATTAAAATAAAAAAATGATTAAAAAAAAGCTTCGTTTAGTAAACGAAGCTTTTTTTAATATAAGGTATGGTGAATTAATAATTATTTAAAAGCCTAGAGCTAACCTTAAATTTGTTTTTTAAATCTATCCTAGAACATTAACCTAGACAAATTTATATAAACTTAGTGGGGATAGTCTTAAAATTATATTAAATTTTCTTTCAAACAGTAAAGCTTTTTTTTAATTCAATTTTCAAGAGGAATTTTCTAGGTTGTGTTTAATGATAAATATTAGTGACAATTTGACATTTTAGAAGAATTGGCAGTACTTTTGCAATAATTAGAAAAGAATAAAAAATGAAGTTTAAGAATTATTTTAAAAATAGTACAAGAATGAACACAGAAAACACCATAAATGATGAAATTGTTGATCAAACACCAATTGAAAGTATTGACAATAATTCCGATGCGCTAGACGCAGCAATCGAAGAACGAGTTGAGGAAATAACAAAAGAAGAACAATTGTCTCAAGATTTAGCATCGGAGAAAGATAAGTTTTTGCGGTTGTTTGCCGAGTTTGAAAATTTTAAGCGTAGAACCACTAAAGAGCGGATCGAGTTATTTAAAACTGCGAACCAAGACGTTTTACTGGCGCTGCTTCCTGTTTTAGATGATTTTGACAGAGCGTTGACTGAAATCAAGAAAACTGATGACAATATTCTAATTCAAGGAGTGGAACTTATTCAAGAAAAGCTTAAAAACACCCTTGTTTCTAAGGGATTGGAAGAGGTAGAAATAAAAGCGGGAGATGTTTTCAATGCAGATTTCGCCGAAGCCATAACACAAATTCCAGCTCCAAAATTAAAAGGAAAAATTGTAGATGTAATAGAAAAAGGATACAAACTAGGAGATAAAATTATTCGTTTTCCAAAGGTTGTAATTGGCAACTAAAATAACAAATTATAAATCCTAAATCCCAAATAACATACTTTTTAGATTTGAATTTTTGAATTTTGAAATTTGTTTGTTTTTTGGGTTTTGTTTTTTGGAATTTAAACAATTATGAAAAAAGATTTTTACGAAATATTAGGTATTACTAAAAATGCCGATGCTGCCGAAATAAAAAAAGCATATAGAAAAAAAGCACTCGAATTTCACCCTGACAAAAACCCAGGCAATGCTGCCGCGGAAGAAAAATTCAAATTAGCTGCCGAAGCATACGAAGTACTAAGTGATCCACAGAAAAAAGCGAAATACGATCAATACGGTCATCAGGCTTTTGACGGTTCAGGAGGTTTTAGTGGTGGCGGTCAAGGTGGTATGAATATGGATGATATATTCAGTCAATTTGGAGATATCTTTGGAAGCGCTTTTGGCGGAGGTGGCGGTTTTGGAGGCGGAGGCGGAGGTTCACGTCGTGTGAAGGGAAGCAATCTTCGTATCAAAGTAAAACTGACTCTTGAAGAAATTGCAAACGGTGTCGAGAAAAAAGTTAAAGTAAAACGAAAAGTGCAAGCAGCAGGAGTTTCTTATAAAACCTGCGGTACTTGTAACGGTCAAGGCCAAGTAATGCGCGTGACCAATACTATTTTGGGGCGAATGCAATCAGCATCTACTTGTCCTACTTGTGGCGGTTCAGGACAAATATTAGACAAAAAACCTGCAGAAGCTGATTCTCAGGGAATGATTCTAGAAGACGAAACTGTATCGATAAAAATACCGGCAGGTGTAGTTGACGGGATGCAACTCAAAGTTTCGAACAAAGGAAACGATGCCCCCGGAAATAGTGTTCCTGGTGATTTAATCGTAGCTATTGAAGAAATCGAACACGAATTTTTGAAACGAGAAGGTGAAAATTTGCATTATGATTTGTATATCAGTTTTGCCGAAGCAGTTCTTGGTATTTCAAAAGACATTTCAGCCGTAAACGGAAAAGTGCGAATAAAACTAGATGAAGGAATTCAATCTGGTAAAATTCTCCGATTAAAAGGAAAAGGTATTCCAAGCATCAACGGTTATGGAACGGGTGATTTATTAGTCCACGTTAATGTTTGGACGCCAAAAACATTAAATAAAGAACAAAAACAGTTTTTTGAAAGTAATCTCGAAAACGAGAATTTTATTCCAAATCCTGAAAAAAGTGATAAATCTTTTTTTGAAAAAGTGAAAGATATGTTTTCTTAATTTGTTCTATTGAAAATCTCTCCCATCCTTGTTTCTATAAGGATGGTTTTTTTATTTTATTTAACAGCTTATTATCGCTAATTAACTATTTTTACAGGCTCAAGGCCATAAGGGCAAAGAGATGAAATAAATCACAAATGTGCATGGGTACTATACTCGAAGTAAAAAATGTTGTCAAGAAATACGGTGACTACGTTGCCCTTAATGAAGTTTCCCTTACGATCCCAAAGGGAAGTATATACGGACTTCTAGGTCCAAATGGAGCCGGAAAAACATCACTTATACGGATTATCAATCAAATCACGATGCCTGATAGCGGCGAAATTATTTTCGACGGAGAGAAATTAAGTTCAAAGCACATTCAATATATAGGCTATCTACCTGAAGAAAGAGGTTTGTACAAAACTATGAAAGTAGGAGAGCAATGCCTGTATTTGGCGCAAATGAAAGGGCTTTCAAAAGCTGAAGCAAAAAAACAATTAGAATATTGGTTCGAAAGATTAGGAATACAAGGCTGGTGGAATAAGAAAATTCAGGAATTATCAAAAGGAATGGCCCAAAAAGTTCAGTTTGTAGTTTGTGTTTTGCATAAGCCGAAATTATTAATTTTCGATGAACCTTTTTCCGGTTTTGATCCTATAAATGCAAATGTAATTAAAGACGAGATCCTGGAATTACAAAAACAAGGTGCTACCATCATTTTCTCGACACATCGGATGGAAAGCGTCGAAGAATTGTGTGACCATATTGCCTTAATTCATAAATCAAATAAACTTATTGAAGGAAGTTTAGACGACGTAAAACGAAAATTTAGAACTAATAGTTTCGAAGTAGGTATTTTGTCCGATAATGTTGAAGGCTTGATGTATGACATTACTCAGAAATTTACAGTAGGTCAAACGAATTTCAAATCACTCAACAATGAAATAAAACTCGAAATTCAATTGGGAAATGCCACACCAAACGAACTATTGAATATTTTGACACAAAGAGGACAAGTAACCCACTTCGTAGAAAAAATTCCAAGTGTCACCGATATTTTTATCCAAACAGTAAGCCCCCCAACCCCCGAAGGGGGAGTTGCCAAAAATAGAAATTAAGAAATATAATTATTTAAAAAACCTATTTACCCTAATAGGAATTCCCCCTTCGGGGGCTAGGGGGCCGATATGAGCATTCTAACACTAATAATCAAAAGAGAATTTATTGCCAAAGTGCGCAACAAGTCTTTCATAGTAATGACTTTCTTGAGTCCCTTGCTTTTTGTGGGAATTGCTGTTTTTGTAGGATATTTAAGCTCAATGAAAGCGGATACCAAAAGGGTTGCTATTCACGACGAAACTGGTCTGTTTGTTAATGAATTCAAGTCAATGAACAGTACAGATGGTGAATATCTTTATCAAGATTTTTCAGCGATTGATGTGAAATACTTGAGAGACAGCATCACAAATGAGAGCTACGAAGGACTACTTTGTATTCCGAAAGTGACTAACGATAAAGACTTGGAAAACAAAGTTCAATTTATATCAAACGAAAGCCCAAGTATATCATTTATTACAAATGTTCAAGATATTATTGCCAAAAAAATAACTAAAGATAATTTCCAGAAAGCCAATTTAGACACCTTGGCGATACAAAACGCTCAGGCAAAAGTTACTATTTCGCTAGCAAAAGCATCGGGCGAAAAAAGCTTAAAAGGTCTCAACGAAATTAAGATTGGCATCGGAGGCGCATTTGGTTATCTGATTATGATGTTTATCATCATTTACGGCAATATGGTGATGCGAAGTGTCATCGAAGAAAAAACAAATCGTATCGTTGAAATTATTATTTCCTCAGTAAAACCATTCCAATTAATGATGGGAAAAATCATCGGAACATCTATGGCTGGATTGCTACAGTTCTTTATTTGGGCCATTATTGGTTTGACATTAATGTTTACCGCATCTGCTTTTTTTGGCATTGATGCCAGCCCAACGGCAAAAATTTCGCCAGAATTACTCCAAGCGGGAAATCAAGAATTTGCCCAAACTGCACAAATGTATGTCAAGGAATTATGGGATTTGCCCATTGCTACTATTCTAATAAGCTTTGTGGTTTATTTCATTGGAGGCTATTTTTTATATAGTTCTTTCTACGCAGCAATAGGAGCAGCAGTCGATAGTGAAACTGATTCTCAACAATTTCTGTTACCTATCATTATGCCGCTTGTGCTTGCAGTTTACATTGGGTTTTTTACCGTAATCCATGATCCACACGGAACAATTGCTACTGTATTTTCTATGATTCCGCTCACATCTCCCATCGTTATGCTGATGAGAATCCCGTTTGGTGTACCTTTGTGGCAATTGGCAATTTCAGTCACATTACTTTTCGGAACTTTCTTTTTTGTGGTTTGGTTTGCCGCAAAAATTTATCGAGTAGGAATATTGATGTATGGCAAAAAGCCAACTTGGAGAGAATTATATAAATGGTTGCAATATTAAAAGAATTTGGAGCTATTTCCTGCTGTCCGCTATATCTTTTCTTGACTAAAGAAGTCAAGAAAAGGATGCCGCTTCCATCAGGGCTAAAGAAAAATATGTTAATTAAATCTTTGCGATTTTTGCGAAAAACTTTGCAAACTTTGCGGTTCAATGAATAAGCAGTTAACCGATTAACGCCAAATTATGAGTAAAATATTAATCATAGAAGACGAAGCCGCAATTAGAAGAGTACTTACCAAAATACTTTCCGAGGAAAATGATACG
>CAMDGJ010000160.1 GCA_945897545.1 Flavobacterium psychrophilum | reverse complement strand
TACATATAAATGGTATATTTGCAGCCGAATTGAACTAGATGCACAACCGATATTTTGGCGAGGTAGCTCAGTCGGTTAGAGCGCAGGATTCATAACCCTGAGGTCCCGAGTTCAAATCTCGGTCTCGCTACTCTAACACCCCTTAATAGTCAAGTATTAAGGGGTTTTTTTTGGGTTGTTATGTTATCATGCAAATCAATACATATCAATCATCTATATACTACTAAAAACAACTAGACTTAACCTAGAACATCTGCAACACCTCCAATGCCGTAGAAGTTAATTTTAGCAACTAGTCCTAAATTCTAACCTTAACAAACGAATACCCAAAAGTAAGAAACGACTAGTTGACCTGTTTATTAGTTTTGAAATTTAATACATTTTAAATACAACCCAAACATAGCAATTAGAACTGAACTTTCATTGGTGCCTATTAAAATTCACTATGTTTTATCCATGGGCAGCTGTAAAGAGTAACTTTCTAGTCAAATAACATACTTTAATTAAAATAAGAAAAAAAGTAAGAAGTAAATTTTGATTAAAAAATAGTTATTATACGCTTTTTTATACTTGACAAACCTGTTTCATTCATTTATTAAATTGACCTTGAAATTAATTACCTTTGCTGTATGCTTTCATTTTTTAAATCAAAACCCAAGCTTCAGGAATTAATTCCTGACAATCATGTAGATATTCACTCCCATCTACTGCCCGGTATCGATGATGGCGCCATAACTATTGAAGATACCTTTAGACTGACCAGGGCTCTTCAAGGTTTTGGAATTAATCAATTGATTACGACTCCACACGTTATTCAAGACGTTTGGGACAATTCAGCACTACAAATCAAGGAAAAGGAACTATCAACAATACTCGAACTAGAAAAGCATCAATTTTCGATTCCTTTGCGCGCAGCAGCTGAATATATGTTAGACGAGAATTTTGTCAATCTTTTTCAATCTGAAAAATTACTTACGCTAAAAGACAATTTTGTTTTGGTAGAAATGTCTTACATCAATCCCCCAATTCAATTATACTCTATTTTGTTCGATATGCAAGTGGCAGGTTACATCCCTGTATTGGCTCACCCTGAACGCTATTTTTTTTACCACGATAATTTTGAAGAATACAATAAGCTGAGAATAGCGGGCTGCCATTTTCAATTAAACCTTAACTCGACTGTAGGATATTATGGAGAATCCATTACACAAATGACGAATAAATTACTACAAAAAGGATTCTATGACTTTGTGGGTTCGGACGTTCATCACGACAAGCATATTGCCGCTTTTGAACAAAACGTCAAGATACAAGATTTGACTCCTCTAAAGGAAATCATAGCAAACAATCAGTTTTTTAGAGTTGACGGATAATGTCTCTTTATTATTTATCCAATTGGGTATAGGTAGAATTCATGCTGATAAACTCGGGAACTATTTTTTTCATTTTCCCCACAATATCATCATTGTCAAAGAAGCTGGCAATACCGATAAGCTCATTAACATCAAGGTGTAAATCTTCGAACTCCACTTGAATTTCTTCTGCAATTAAAATTTTTTCGTGGTGAGTAGGTAAGGTTTTTGAACTATCGTTGAGTAGCTCTTCATATAATTTTTCTCCAGGTCTCAAACCCACTATCTTAATTTTTACATCTCGCTCAGGATTAAATCCTGCTAGCTTGATCATCTTCCTTGCTAAATCAATAATCTTAACCGGTTTCCCCATATCAAATATATATATCTCGCCGCCATTCCCCATAGAACCCGCTTCAAGAACTAATTGACAGGCTTCAGGAATAGTCATAAAATACCTAATAATATCTGGATGTGTAATGGTTACAGGGCCGCCTGCAGCAATTTGTTTAGTGAACAGAGGAACGACGGAACCGTTTGACCCTAAAACATTTCCAAAACGAGTAGTGATAAACTTGGTAGTGAACAATCGACTATTTTCTTGATGTTTAAGATGTAGAGACTGAACATATTTTTCGGCTATTCTTTTACTCGCACCCATAACATTGCTCGGATTCACAGCTTTGTCAGTAGAGATCATTACAAATTTATTGACCTTGTATTTACACGACAGATCTGCCAAAATTTTAGTACCTTCTACGTTAGTCAGAATGGCTTGTGACGGGTTTTCTTCCATCAAAGGTACATGTTTGTATGCAGCGGCATGGTATACCATTTCCGGTTTATACAATTTAAACACTCGCTCCAAAGCTGCCTTGTTGCGAATGTCAGCAATAACGGTACAAATTATAGAATCTGAAACAATTCCCTCAACCTCTAATCGAATGTGGTGTAAAGGGGTTTCTGCTTGATCTAATATAATAACTTTTCTAGGATTGAAACTTAGTACTTGTCTTACGATTTCGCTTCCAATTGATCCCGCAGCGCCTGTAATTAATATGGTTTTATCCTCTAACTGCCTCGAAATAGCGATACTGTCTAAGACAATTGGATCTCGCTCCAATAAATCTTCAATTTGGATGTTTTTTACCTTTTGCGAAATTTCTTTTTGATTTTCCCAATCCGATATAGTAGGTATGGTGTATACTCTGTAATTAAATTCTAAACATTGGTCAATAATAACTAACTGTTCTTCTTTTGACAAACTTTTATCTGCAATAACAAGTCCTTCGGCACCAACCGAACGCATCAACGCAGGCAACTTCTTTCTTTGAACCAATATGGGTAAATCTAACATCCGTTTAGAAGCATTTTGATTGTTCTTGTCAACAAAAGCAACAATTTTAAAACGGGAAGGTGTTTCAAACTTTAAAGCATTGGCCACTGAAATGGCATTTGCATCAGTACCATAAATAATGGCATTGATCAATTTATGATCGGTTTTTGGTATGAAATAAATTTCAAATGTCTGCTTAACTATAACGCGATATAAAAACAAACCACAAAACGAAAGCACCACGTTGATAAACAGGGCGGTATTTAAAAAAGCTTTTTCCTTAAAAAATAGTTCGAATAAAAGATTGAAAAACAAAAAGAAAACCAATACAGAGGTTTGTGAAAACAAAATCTTGATGGCATCAATATAAGAAGAATGACGAATTATACCAGAATAGGTTCTGAATATCCAAAAGAAAAAAATATTAATTCCAAAAAATAAAGAAGCAAAAGTTACTATATGTTTTGTAATTATGTAATTTAGTCCAGTTCCCTTGAAGATTAAATGCGTTAAAAAATATGCTGTAAGTAAAACTGAAAAATCAATCAGCACTATAATCCACCTAGGCAAATAGCTCAGGTTATGGATATTAATTCTTAAATTCGCTCTAGAAAAAAAAGTAGACTTATTCATAATAAACTTTCTATTTGACTAAACATTATTATTGAACTATAGTATAAAATTCTGTTAATTTTAACATAAGCAAAAATACAAATTAATGATGCAAAAAAAACACTTTATATTCAAAAACATTTTATTTAACGGCATACGACAAAAAAATACTGCTAAACGGTATCTGACTGTTTGAGGACAATCTTATTTGAGAACTTTTACTTTACTTTTATTGTTTAATCAATTGAAGTAAATAATTACCATAGCCTGATTTTAACAAAGGTTTCGCTACAACTTTTAGTTGATCAGCACTTATAAACCCTTGTCGCCAAGCGATTTCCTCAATACATCCCACTTTTAAACCCTGACGTTCTTCTAATACTTGAACGAACTGTCCTGCTTGCATCAAGCTGTTGAACGTACCAGTATCCAGCCAAGCAGTGCCACGATTCAAAATCCCCACTTTTAAAGCACCTTGTTGAAGATACACCTTGTTGACATCAGTAATTTCATATTCCCCGCGAGCACTTGGCTTGATATTCTTGGCAATTTCCACAACCGAATTATCATAAAAATATAAACCCGGAACTGCATAATTGGATTTTGGCTTCAATGGCTTTTCTTCTATGCTAAGGGCTTTAAAGTTATCATCAAATTCAACGACTCCGTAACGCTCCGGATCCGAAACGTGATAGGCAAAAACAACACCTCCTACCGGATTCGTGTTTGACTGCAATAGCTCATCCATATTAGACCCAAAGAAAATATTATCCCCTAAAACTAAAGCAACACTGTCATTCCCAATAAATTCTTCACCAATTACGAAAGCCTGTGCCAAACCATTTGGGACAGCTTGTTCAGCATAACTGAATTGACAACCAATTGTTGAACCATCCCCCAATAATTTTTTGAAATTAGGCAAATCATGGGGTGTTGATATAATTAATATTTCGTTGATTCCTGCCATCATCAAGGTCGACAATGGATAATAAATCATAGGCTTGTCATAAACTGGCATCATTTGTTTACTCATTGCCAAGGTCAACGGGTGCAATCGTGTTCCGGATCCACCGGCTAGTACTATTCCTTTCATCTATTATTTGTTAGGGGTTATGAGTGATGGGTTATAGGTTATAGGTGATGAGTTATAGGTTATTCGTTATGAAATGTCATCAACAAACTGAAAACTGAAAAGAGTTAACAGATAACTATTTTTCTAATCTGCCCATCATAATCTTTAGGCTAATTTTATAATTAAGGGGAACTATTCCATAAACTTCCTGAATTTTGGTTTTATCCAATAAAGAATATGCAGGTCTTTCTGCTGGAGTTGGATAACTCAAAGCTGGAATCCCCTTAATCTCGCAGGATTTCTGAGCAAGATTTTTTATATCGACAGCAAAATCAAACCAGCTGATTTCTCCTTCGTTGGTATAATGATAAATCCCAGCTTCCCATTTAGTACTATCTAAAATAGTTAAGATGGCTATTGCCAAATCGGCAGCATAAGTTGGTGACCCAATCTGATCATTCACCACGCTGAGTGTATCTTTTTCATCCATCAATCGCAACATTGTTTTTACAAAATTATTTCCAAATTCAGAATAAACCCAAGCAGTTCTTATAATAATACTGTCGGGACAATTTGTGGAACAGGCTATTTCGCCTGCTAATTTTGTAACTCCATAAACACTTTTGGGATTTGGGGCAGTATCTTCTTTGTAAGGTATACATGATGTACCATCAAAAACATAATCTGTTGAAATATGCAGTAATTTCGCCCCATTTGCCTGGCATAAGTTTGCTAATGTTCCAATGGCCAAATGGTTGATTGCATCTGCCATTTTCTGATCATTTTCTGCCTTGTCCACAGCAGTGTAAGCGGCACAATTAATGACAACATCAGGTTTAAAATGATTGAAATTCATTGCAATTTCCGAAGACTTATCCAGCGGAAAATCGTCAATATCGGTGAAAATAAACTCAAAACGTGGATAATTAGCAGCGAGTAACTTAATTTCCGAACCCAGTTGCCCATTGGCACCTGTAACTAGTATTTTTTTCATTAAAATTGGGAATTACAGTTTTCGAAGTTGGGCAATAAGACATCTTTTTCTGAAACAATTGCTTCTTTCAAATCCATCCCCCAATTAATATTCAAGGTAGCGTCATCATATCGAATGCCGCCTTCACTTTCTTTATTGTAATATTGGTCGCATTTGTATAGCACCACGGCAGTTTCGCTCAAGACTGAAAAACCGTGCGCAAACCCTTGCGGAACCAGTAATTGTTTTTTGTTTTTGGAAGATAATAGTATTTCAAAATGCTTCCCAAAAGTAGGAGAATCTTTGCGCAAATCCACTGCTACATCCATAATTTCTCCCTCTAACACACGAACCAATTTAGTTTGTGCAAAAGGCGGATTTTGGTAATGAAGCCCCCTAAGAGTCCCTTTTTTTGAAAATGACTGATTGTCTTGCACAAAATCGATTTGGATTTGTAAATCCCCCAATTTACTTTTATTGAAAGACTCAAAAAAGTAACCTCTTTCATCTTCAAAAATGGTGGGTGCGAGGACAACTAAATCATTTATAAATGTGAGTTCTATATTCATAGTATTAAAAAACTTCCTATTATTTTTAAATTTGTATAAAATTGCGTTTATTTTAAAAATCTATGAACCACTTCCGTGATTCGCCCTATATCCGAGTCAGACAAATTGGAACCCGAAGGTAAACGCAATCCTTTCGCAAATAAGTTTTGGGCAATTTGCCCACCATAATAAGGATATTTCTCGAAAAAAGGCTGCAAATGCATCGGTTTCCATAAAGGACGAGACTCAATATCGGCTTCCTCAAAAGCAAGTCGCAACGCTTCCCGATGAATTCCTGAATCATAATGTGCATCGATCAATATGGTTGTCAACCAATAATTAGAAAAATAGTCTTTGTTTGGAACAGTAAAAACGTTTACTACAGCTATATTTTTAAATAAATCGACATAAAATTGGTGCATATTATGACGCAATTGAAGCGTTCCTCCAAAACCTTTAGTTGTCCTGTAACGATCCCTGCACAAAACGGACTCATCCTATAGTTAACCCTATTTCACTATGTTGATAATGCGATGCTTCATCTCTAGATTGTGTAGTATAAAAAACAGGATGATTAATCATAGCGAAACAAAATCAATTAGACAATCTAGATTATAACACCAAATAACCTAGTTAGAATG
>CAMDGJ010000159.1 GCA_945897545.1 Flavobacterium psychrophilum | reverse complement strand
GTGTGCAGTATCACCAAAGGATTGATTTACAAAATCTAAAATTTCCTGCGCAGCATGAATTATTTTATGTGCGTGGTCTGCGGTTTCAAAAGGCAATCCGCCAGCGCACATATAAGAATCTCCAGATGTTTTAATTTTCTCTAAATCGTATTTCTCTACTATTTTATCAAATTTAGAAAAATAATAATCAATACTTTCAACTAATTTTTCTGGATCTAATTTTTCGGAAAATTCAGTAAATCCCACAAAATCGGTGAATAAAACCGAAACTAAATTGAATCTTTTTGCTACTACCTTGCCGTTTTGTTTTAATTCAAAAGCGGTTTCCTCAGGGAGAATATTCATTAATAAATTGTCGGATCTCTTTTTTTCTTCTTCAATAATAATATTAGTTTTTTTTATAAAACGATACCTCCTAAATAAGCCAGCAGCAATTATAAATACTAAAATCAAAGAAACAAAAGACGAAATAGTAACAATTCGTTGATTCTTTTTTTGTTGATTCATCAAATCTACTTCGACTTGCTTTTTTGAAATTTCAAAATTAGCTCTTAAATCGGCTGTTTTCTCAACTGCTTTAAGATTATCAATACTATCACGATAAATGATATAATTTTTATAATAGTAAAATGATTCCGGTATGTTTCCGCTCTTTTGGTAAAGTTCAGAAAGTAATAAACTTGACTTACTTGCTTGTTCTTTTAATCCCATTTTTTGAGCTAATTCTAAACTCCTTTTTGAAAAGACAAGAGCGGATTTCGAATCATTTCTACTTTGGTAAATATCAGCCATTGTAGATAAATAATCTGAGATTCCATAATAATCCTTAAGTTCTTCAAGCAGCACAATGGCTTCTTTTAACTTTTTTATAGCCAAATCATCCATTCCTTGTTTAGCATAAATTACTCCCATATTGCCCGTAGTGTAGGCTACACCAATACGATAGTTCTCTTTTCTAAAAATGGATCCAGCCTCATTAAAATGCTCTAAAGCTAAATTGAACTTTGAACTTCTTGAATACTCATCTCCAGCATTTAATAATGCCAAAGCTAAAGAAATCGAATCTGATGATTTTCTTAATATTTGAATAGATTTTTTATAGTACAAGTCGGCATACTTCGAATTTTTCATATTAGAATACGCATCGGCAATACGTGTATACGACAGTCCTTCTCCTTTTAAATATTCAGCTTTTATTGCTGCATTAGCGCTTTTAAAATTAGCATCCAAAGCCTTGCGGAAATCTCCAGTAATATTTAATTTGTTTCCTTTTTGGCTATATCCATGATACAAGTACAAATAGTTTTTTTCTTTCGCAGACAAAGCAATAAGTTCTTCTGCATATTGTAGTGATAATTCTAAATTAGTGGTTTCATTGAAGGCTAAATTTCGTAAAAGCTCCATTTTATCAATTTTAGAGAGCTTATTATTTTGATAAATTTTCGCCAAACTATCGGCTACTTTTTGCTCTTGAGCAAAACAATTCAATAGAATAAAAAAAAGAAGTACCAGAATAACTTTAAAGCTTTTAAATCCTTTTAAAACTTTTTTAAATTTCATAAATTTCCTGTTTATTGGACAAAAGAAGGATTTGATTTTAGTTATTAAGTTTGGAATCCAATTAATATAATTGGCAGGTCTAAAGAAATTTTGAATGATAACAATCCTACTTCTTTTTAATTACTGTAAATTTCATTGGATTATTAGTTGATCACAATTATACATCTACAAATGTTATCACATCTATTTATTAATATTTACACTACTACTAATTTGCAATTGGTCGGATTGATATTTTTTGGAATAGCAAAAAAAAATCATTGCATACTTGTGCTAAATTAGTACAGTCAAATAGGCAATGAAAATTTAAAATCTTATTATAGAATTTACTATTGGTTTGAAATCAATTTAGGATCTACCAAATATGATTTTGAGACATTATCGTAATGAACACTAAACTCAATTTTGTATATGTTTAAAGTTTTAGCCATTTCCACTTGGTCTTTTATAGTAGCAATTACTTTACTGTGACAACCCCCGGAACCCGAAATGGTAACATCATCTTCTAAGAAGCATTTGTCATTGGGATCGTTCAAATCGAAGTCATACACAATTCTGTCAATCGCTATAGAGTATGCTGGATCTGTTGAAGCACCTACCCATTCTACATTTTTTCCTAAATAGACGTTAGACAAAAAATCTTGTACTTTTCCATTATCTGTAAAACCATCATTATCATCGGATAAATTTGCATAATCATTGATTTGCTCTTGCGTTGGATTTGAAATTTGATAGAGATGTTGTGCATCAACGGTCAAAACTATCTGAACATTTTTACTCATAATTTAAAAATTTAAAAATTATTAAAAAAACTCTTAGATCAAAAAATGTGGGGACTTGATTTAAAATATAATCACTACGTAATCAATATTCTACAAATCAAATTTACATATTATAATTCGAAATAGTATATATTCTTTAAAAATATTAAATGTAATAGCAAACAGATGAATCATTTACGAAGAAGTTTCTAAAAAAGGAATTTAATATGCTATTTATCGTAATGGATTATAACTATTTGACAAATAGGGAACTAAATTATTTTTATCAGCGGTTCTTTACATTCAGAATTAAATATATAATCATATTTGACTTTTCTTTAAATAAAAAAACCCAAAAAAAGTATGAAACTTAATGGGGGTATTGTTTGCAGAGAGCGTTTTTTTTATCTGTTTTTTAAATTGATATTATTTAATCATTCATAGAAATCAAAAACTCCTCGTTATTTTTCGTTTTCTTGAAACGATCGTTGATAAAATCCATCGCTTCTACTGGGTTCATATCTGATAGATATTTTCGCATAATCCACATTCTTTGCAATGTTTTTACATCTAATAACAAATCATCGCGTCGTGTACTAGAAGAAGTCAAATCAATGGCAGGGAAAATACGTTTATTGGCAATTTTACGGTCTAATTGCAATTCCATGTTTCCAGTTCCCTTGAATTCTTCAAAGATAACTTCATCCATTTTTGAACCTGTTTCTGTCAAGGCTGTGGCAATGATACTCAACGAGCCACCATTCTCCACATTTCGAGCAGCTCCAAAAAAGCGTTTTGGTTTTTGTAAAGCATTGGCGTCAACACCTCCACTCAATACTTTACCGGATGCAGGTTGTACCGTGTTATAAGCTCTTGCTAAACGTGTAATAGAATCTAATAAAATCACGACATCGTGACCACATTCGACCAAACGTTTTGCTTTTTCTAGAACTATATTAGCAATTTTTACATGTTCTTGCGGTTCTCTATCAAAAGTCGAGGCAATAACTTCACCACGAACACTTCGTATCATATCAGTAACCTCTTCAGGACGTTCATCAATCAATAAAACAATTAAATATACCTCGGGATGATTTGCTGCGATTGCGTTTGCAATGTCTTTTAACAACATTGTTTTACCCGTTTTTGGCTGTGCCACAATCATACCACGTTGTCCTTTTCCTATTGGCGAAAACAAATCTATAATTCGGGTTGAAATAGTACTTTGTCTTTCAGCTAATTTGAATTTTTCTGAAGGAAAAACTGGTGTTAAATGTTCGAAAGATACTCGGTCTCGAACCACTTGAGGATCGTGTCCATTAATTTTTAAAACACGAACTAAAGGAAAGAATTTCTCTCCTTCTTTTGGCGGACGTACTACTCCTTTTACGGTATCTCCGGTTTTAAGACCAAACAATCTAATTTGGGAAGTAGATAAATAAATATCATCTGGTGAAGCTAGATAATTATAATCCGAAGAACGTAGAAAACCATAACCATCCGGCATCATTTCTAGAACGCCTTCACTTTCTATGATTCCGTCAAATTCAAAATCTGAATCTCTAAAATTGTTTTTCTTGCTTTTGAAATTTGGATTCACATTTCCATTTCCGTTTTGGTTGGGGTTTGCATTGGGATTTTGATTTGGGTTTTGTTTGTGAAGTTGGTTGGAATTTAATTTTTTTGCGGGAACGCTAACTTCAATGTTTTCTGTATTTTCATCAGTTTCGATACTTTCGACAGTTTCAGCAACTGAATATAGTTGGTTTGTTTCGGTAGATTCATTTTCTCCACTGGCTAATTTTGCCTCTTCTTTTTGCTTTTGCAAAGCCATCTTTTTTTCGTAGGCTGATTTATTAAATTTAATTACTTTCCCTACTTTCTTTTCAGAAGCAACTTCAACTAGAGTTTCGTTTATTGCATCTGGAAAACTGGGTTCTAAAGCAATTTCCTCTTCTGAAAAAAGAGAATTATTTGATTTTTTTTGAATCGCCACTTTTTTTGGAGCTACAATTCGAACTCTTTTCGGCTTATCCCCTTCAGCTATGGTTTCAACACTTTTAGTATCAGTTACTGAATCAGTTGCTGCCGACTGGAGTTCTAAAATTTGGCTAATTAATGCTTCTTTTTTTACTCCGGCGATTTTTATTGTTTTAGCTGCTTTAGCTATTTCTTGAAGCTCAGAAAGCTTCATTTCTTTTAATGCAGAAATGTCAAACATAAATGTTCTATGATTTTAAATAATTTGGGAATACTATAAAAGTGAGTAGTAAAATATATGATTTTGAATTGACCGTAGAATGAAGTACTTACGGATTTGCTATGCAATATTACGAATAAATTTTAATCTACAATAGTATTTATTAAAAAAGAAAATATATTTTTGCTAAAGAAATAATAAAAATGATTCAAAGAATTCAAACTATATATTTATTCGTAGCTTTTGTGGTAACGGGAATTTTACCATTCTTTATTCCGTTGTGGACAATGGCTAATGGTTCACCATACTACTTTATGCAAAATCAGATATATGTTGTAGTATTAGGATTGAGTACAACACTTTCATTATTGAGCATTGTTTCCTATAAAAAAAGACAAAATCAATTTGTTATTGGCAGATTGAATATAATTTTAAATTTAATTTTATTAGGCTTGTTTGTTTATCGTTCGCTAAATGTATCTGGAGAAACACTAGCTGTTTCTGAGAAAGGTATTGGGATGTTTCTTCCTATTGTTGCTATCGTGTTGTTAGTTTTAGCTAACAAGGCCATCAAAAAGGACGAAGATCTTGTAAAATCTGTGGATAGATTGAGATAATCCTATAAACTTAGTTTATTAGTGCGAAGGAAACCCGAATGTAAAAATTCGGGTTTTTTTGTAGAGGAATTTTAACCGCAGATTCGCAGATTTTTTCACTTATTCTTTATTTTGGTGATTTAACAAAATAGATTTAAATAATTTGTTAATCTGCAAATCTGCGGTCAATAAACATAAGAGGTTTCTACTTCTTCCCGATTTCAATTATTTCCAAGTCTTTTATTTTATCACCATCTATTACAAAACGCAGCATCGTTCGTACTTGATGGAAACCGTTTTTTCCGGCCGCTCCAGGATTCATATGTAAAAGGTTATTTTTTTTATCAAAGATCACTTTTAAAATATGTGAATGCCCACAAATAAATAATTTTGGAGGATTTGTAGCCATTTCGGTTTTTATATTCGGATTGTATTTTCCAGGATAACCGCCTATATGGGTGATCCAAACATCGACTCCTTCACACAGAAAACGGTTGTGCAACGGAAATTCCATTCGGGCTTTGTCATCATCGATATTCCCATAAACACCACGTAGCTGCTTGATTTTCCTTATCGTATCAGTCACGATTAAATCACCAATATCGCCAGCGTGCCAGACTTCGTCAGCCTGATTGACATATTTAATAATCGTCTCGTCGATATGACTGTGCGTATCAGAAAGCAGGAGAATTTTTTTCATATAATTTGCCACAAAGGCGCTAGAACACTTAGTTTAGTATTTATTTTTTACTACAAATTCCAAAAGCCACAAAGTTATTATTTAAGATTAAAGATTAACGATTTTTAATTTCAGATTTACAGAATATAAATTATGTAAACTTTAAAACAGAACTAGTCCTAAACATAAACATTCTTTGTAAATTTGCCCTTCAAAATGTGTAATCCGATTTCATTCAGAATAATCTGAAATCTGAAATCTGAAATCTGAACATGAGGTATTTTATAAAACTTGCATACAACGGAACCAATTATCACGGATGGCAATACCAACCCAACGCTTCTTCAGTTCAGGAAACCCTAACCAAAGCAGTTTCAGTTGTATTAAATTACGAAGTAAATCTTATGGGAGCTGGAAGAACTGATACTGGAGTTCACGCCAAGGAAATGTTTGCTCATTTTGATTTTGAAACTCCATTTGAGCTTCCAAGTTTAGTGCACAAGCTCAACTCCTATTTGCCTAAAGACATTGTCGTTTACGATATTATTCTCGTTCACAATGAAGCGCACGCTCGATTTGATGCTACAAAACGAACCTATGAATATCATGTAAATACATTTAAAGATGCTTTCTTGCAAGACGGAAGCTGGTATTTCCATCAAAAGCTAGACATCGATTTAATGAATAAAGCCTCAAAATTATTATTTGATTATATAGATTTTCAGTGTTTTTCAAAAGTAAATACAGATG
>CAMDGJ010000158.1 GCA_945897545.1 Flavobacterium psychrophilum | reverse complement strand
TACAATTGCAGTTGAAAATCTTAAAGATTTTGAAACTATAATAGCACAATATAAATTTTTTCACGACAACGGAATATCAAATGAGTTTACAGTAGAAGCCAAAATGAAAAAAATGGTCGAATCTGATGCTATTAATGCACTGGTTGATTTTATTGGAAATTCAGTTTTGGTAGGACATCACATAAATTTTGATGTTGAAATGATTAACGTTGCTTTAGAAAAATTGGGATGCGGTAGATTAAAAAATGAAGCTTTAGATATTGATGTAATGCATCGCAAATTGAAAGATATTAATAACAAACAATTTTCACTTGAAGAATTGTGTAATATTTATAAAATACCGAAAAGTGATCGGAATTCTTCCTCCGAAGATGCGTATAAAATTGCGCTACTTTTCCTGAAACTTAAATCACGACTAGGATTGTAAGTTAAATAGTGATAATACGCTCAAATTTTCCGTGATGACTTATTGATAAAGGCCTTGGAACGGAATTTTTTTTTGTGAAAAGGCTTGGTATTCCTGATGTTTTTTTGATATTTTTACGATTTTTCAATGTTTTAATAGTTTCAAAATCTTTAAGATTTTCAACTGCAATTGTATTGATAAATTGGGATGTAATTGTGGTTTTTGTGTAGTAAACTTTATTTTTTATACTAACTTTTCCAATAGCATTTCCAGCTATAGTTTGCAAATCAAAACATTCTAATTGCAAAGGAAAATACCCTCTAATTAGAGTTTGCCTATTGTAAATTTTATAAACAGCTTCCTTCTTACTCCATAAAGTCCACACCATCACTTCTGAATTCTTTGCATTTGTGATAAGCAATTGCTCCTTCTCCGTAAAAATTTTATCCAAAAATCCTTTTCGTTTCCAATTGCTTTCTTTTCGGGCTAAAGCCAAATCGACGATGTCATTGCCAATCATTTTTCAGCTAATTTGGTTTCAATAATTACTATTGTCGATTTTACATCAAGCATTCGTTCCATAGATTCGTTGTCAATTATTATAGAAAATTCCTCTTCAATATCTAAAATTACATCTACTAAATTTGCCGAATTAATTTGCAAATCATTAATGAAATCAGTCTTTTCCGTAAGATTGTCAAAAGCTTCTTGATTTTGGATGTAAGGTTTTACGATTACTTTTAACTTCTCGATTATTTTGGGTTTGTTCATATATTAAATCTTTTAATTTTAAAATTTCTTAAATATCACGCATCCATTTACATCCCCAAAACCAAAGCTTGCTTTTGCAATAATAGTCAATTCTTTTTCAATTAATTGCTGTGGAATTCGTGCTGCGTCTATAATAGCAGTAATTTCAGGATGCAAATCTTCGCAATTGATATTCGGAAAAATAAATCCCTGATACAATTGCAAAACCGAAGCTACGCTTTCTACACTTCCGGCACCTGACAAACAATGACCAACCATTGATTTCAAGGAATTTATGTAAGGAAAATCTAGTCCGCTCCTATTTAAAGCCTGGCTCCAATTTTGAATCTCAAGGCTATCCTTTGAAGTAGCTGTTAAATGTCCGTTGATGGCGTCAATTTCATTTGGATGAATTCCTGCGCTTTTGATAGCACTTTTAATACATTTTTGTACCGCAATAGGATTTGGAGCCGTCATTGTCCCTTGACCACGTTGTCCTCCAGAATTTAGGTTTCCGCCAAGAACTTCCGCATAAATTTTAGCGCCTCGAGCCAAGGCTGTGTCTAAATCTTCCAGAAGCAATGCTCCTGCCCCACTCCCAGGTACAAATCCCGAAGCGCTTGCCGACATTGGTCTTGAACCTTGTTCAGGGTTTTCGTTATGCTTAAAAGTACATACTTTCATAGCATCAAAACCGCCCCAAATATAAGGTCCCGAATCGCTTGTACTTCCCGCCAAAATCCGTTTTGCTTGACCTAATTTTATTCGTTCAAATGCCATCAAAATACTTTCCGTTCCCGTTGTGCAGGCGGATGAATTGGTTGTCACTTGATTTCCCAATCCTAATTTACCTCCTAAATAAGCACTCACGCCACTATTCATTGTCTGTACCACTGCCGTGCTTCCCAATCTTCGGGTTTGAAAATCATCAATTTTGTAGATACTTTCCCTGAGCTTGTCGATTCCCGATGTTCCAGTACCGAAAATAGTTCCGCTTTCCCAATCCGGTTCGGCATTAATTTCTATTGATAATCCAGCGTCTTTCCAGGCGTCAAAACCAGCAATTACTCCGTATAATATTCCTGATGAGTTAAAATTTCGCAATTCTAATTCTGTAAAATACTGCAATGACAATTCAGTGGAAACTTTTGGTTTTCCTGCAATCTGACAAGAGAACTGTAGTCGTTCCAATTCGGCATCGTGTTTAATACCTGAAATTCCATTTTTTATGGCATTGGTAAACGCATCAAGTCCCACCCCATTTGGAGCGACAACGCCGAGACCTGTAATTACGACACGTTTGTTCATTATTTATTTGTATGATTGTCATTTCGACCTCAGGGAGAAATCTCATAAGTAGAGCAACAAAAGTGATTTCTCCTATCGTCGAAATGACAAAAAAAGAAATTATCGGATAGTCATTCCCGCAATTGTTCCTGAACAGACAACTTCTCCTTTATTATTTTTCATTTCAACTTTACATTTTAATTTACCGAATCTAAAATATATTTTTTCCGAAATCACTGTTACTTTTTCATTAGGAAAAATCGGTTTTAAAAAATCAATTTCAGCTGATGTTAAGGTAATTGCAGTAGTTTCATTGAATGTATCATTTAGCAAATAAATTCCTAAACATACAACTCCTATTTGCGCCATGACCTCGGTTAAAATTACTCCAGGTGTGACAGGATTATCCTTAAAATGGCCTCTGTAAAAATCCAGGTTTTCATCAAAAGAATAGGTGCCTTCCACTCTATTTTCGTCTATATGAAGCAATTCATCCACAAACAAAAAGGGTTTGGAATACGGTAATTTTGATATGATTTCTTCTTTGGTCATATTCTTCATAATTCCCCTTTGGGGGTTAGAGGCTAAAACTGCAATAAAACCTTTTGTGCCGAAAATCCTGGACCAAAACTAAGCATCAATCCCTTTTCTCCTTTTTTTGGTTTTGAATCCATAATTCGTTCTAAAACATATAAAACTGTCGCACTTGACATATTTCCGTACAATCGCAACACTTCTTTGGTGTCATCAATATTTTTCCCCAAATCAGCAAATAAACTTTCCACGGTTTGAACAATTTTTTTTCCGCCCGGATGGAAAACTAAATGGTCTAAATATTCCATTTTTAAATTATTTTTAGCCAAAAAAGGATGAATAATATCAGGAAAATGTGATGAAATAGTTTCAGGAACTTCAATATCTAAAATCATTTGCAAGCCTGAATTAGTGAGTTTAAAACCCATCATATGTTCGGCTTCATAGAAATGATACATTTCTTCGTCCAGAATTTCGGGACCTTCATCATCAGTATGTGACGATACCAAAACGCAAGCCGCACCATCGCCAAAAATTGCTGCACTAACAATATTTGCCATAGAAAAATCATCGAGCTGAAAGGTAGCTGTTGGACTTTCAACTGCAATTACAGCTGCCCGTTTTCCTGGATTGGCTTTTAGGAAGTTTTTGGCATAAATAATACCAGAAATTCCTGCAGCGCAACCCATTTCGGTAACGGGAAGCCTAACAATATCTTGACGCAACTGCAGTTTATTGATTAAATACGCATCCAAAGAAGGAATCATAATTCCTGTGCAGCTTACTGTGATTATATAGTCTAAATCTTCTGGATTCCAGTAGGCTTTTTGCAGTGCTTTTTCTAATACTTTAGTTCCCAGATCAATCACTTCACGAACATAAATATCATTTCTTTCCTCAAACGAACTGTTTGTAAAAACTTCGAGTGGATCCATAATAGAATAACGCTTATCAACTGATGCTCCTTCAAATATTTTCTTTACTTTCCTAATGAATCGTTCGTCTTGTCCTTCAAGCCAAGCATCTAGAAACGGAAGGATTTCATCAGTGCTTCTGGAATATTTAGGCAATTGTTTAGAAACACATTTAATTTTTACGCTCATAGTTATTTTAGACTTTTTTAGATGATAGAGAGATAGATAATAGATTTAAACTTTATACATCTTTCTTCTTTCATCTTTTCTCTTTTCTCTTTTCTCTTTTTTGTTTTTTGTTTCTTCTACTAGTCTTTCTGAATTATCCATTGATAACGGAATGCCCATTTCCATTGAATTTTATAGTTAACAAACTCTAATTTTTTTGAAAAATTTGCTAATTCTTTCTTTTTAAAGCCTCTTAGAATAGAAACTAATCCATCTTCTCTTGACATTGTATTTAATCGAAATGCGAAACATAAACCTTGAAATAATCGATAGGCCAATGCGCTTCTGTGTAAATCATTGATGACAATACCTATTCTTGAATTGGTATAAAAAACAGTCATCAATCTTATAATTTCATCATCTTTAAAATGATGTAATGTCAACGTGCACAGAACAATATCACACTTTAATTCTTCGAATTGTTGACTAAAAATATCATCGCATCGATAGCTTATATTCGAATAATTCTCGGATAATTTTCTAGCGTGATTGATGGTAAAATTATTAGCGTCAATACCTATTAATCTAAAATTAAAATTGTGTTTTGATCCGTAATCTGCTAATCTTCGTAACATATCGCCATTGCCACAGCCTACATCTACAATGGTAAATTCAGTTGTTTTAGGCATCTTGCCAACCAATTCTTGAACTCCTTGTAAAGTTAGCTGGTTTCCACCCAAGAGTTGGTTTATTTTTGCTATTTTATCCAAAGCATCGCGTAAGATTTCGCCTTCCATTGCGAAATCATCCATAATTTCAGGCTCATTGGATCTGTATTTTGTATTTATAGACATTTACGATTTTAAAATTATAGGTTTTCCGTGAGTTTTTTTTATAATTTTAGGCAATAATGACGGAAATATAACTAATAATTGAATCAGAACAGCAGCTAGTTTTTCCTTTTGCAATATTTTTGACAAAAATCGACCTGTAGCTAATCTGCTTTTGAAATTTGTATTCCATTCTTTTGAGTATTTTTCTTCCAATTCTTTTCTGGAACTAATTTTATGATTTAAAAAATCCGAAACTAATTCGGATGCAATTTTGGCACTGTGAATCGCCATCGCCATCCCGTTGCCACAAAGAGGATGAATTAAGCCAGCTGTGTCTCCAATCATCAATATATGCTTTTCAACTGTGCCTTTTTTCTCGAATGAAATTTGGCTTATCGTCAAAGGTTTTTCAAAAATCAGTTTGCAATTTTCAAAAATAGCTTTCAAATGTGGATTTTTACAGATTACCTTTAATTGAAATTCTTCAATATTCTTATACTGCTTGAAAGTTTCATAATCGGTAAGGTAGCAGATATTTATTCTGTTATTTTCCACTTTAGAAACACCACAATAGCCTCCTTTAAAATTATGTAAACCGACTAAATCATTAGGGAATTCTCCAGAATAATGCGCTTTCACGGCAAGCCAGGGAGAATTTTTCAGAAAGAAATTGCGATTCAATTTTTGGTCAATATTGGAACGTTTCCCAAAAGCCCCAAGGACTATTCTTGATTTGAATTCCAAATTATTAGAAGTGCAAATATTGAATTCATCATCGATGAATTGAAAATCAGTTACAGTATCCTGAATAATTTGGCAACCATTTTCTATCGCTATTTTTGATAAATAATAATCTAATTCAAAGCGACTTACACCAAATCCACCAAGAGGCAAATCACAGGAAATTATTTTTCCTTTTGCTGAGGAAAACTCCAATTTTGAAATAATTGATGGTTTTAGCTCAGAAATTTCAATTCCTAACCATAGGAAATAAGGCAATACTTCATTTGAAATGTACTCTCCGCAAACTTTATGTTTTGGATATTCATTTTTTTCTATCAAGGCAACTTTTACTCCGGATTTCGATAAATGAATGGCACTAGTTAGACCAGCCAATCCTCCTCCAACAATTACAACATCTAAATTAGTTTCCATACACTTGCTAATTTAGTAAATATTTTACCCCAAATCTTTACATAATTAAATTTATTTTTTAGATAAAAAAAGCGAGATAGATAGTCTACCTCGCTTTAACCATAGAAAATTATAAAAAATCCTAGTACTCTTAATGAGTAAGAATTTTGTAATTATCCAATTTTTTTCATTGCAGTCATTGATTCTCTCAACCAAGCTCCTATTTCTTCGATAGGATGGTTTCTGATGATGCTATTTACTTCGATTAATTATTTATTGTCAACTCCATTTCCATCGTTACCAAAAGGATGGAGAAGCAGGGGTTAACTAATTAAAAGACCTTGAGCGATAGCGGGTAATATAATTTTTTAAACATTCTGCAAAAAATAAATATTCAAAAAAATATCAAAAACATTTGTAAATTGTTAACCTTTGAGATAACTTTGTGAAATGTCTAGAGAAATAATTTTTTATGAGAACCATTTTATAGCATTTTATCAAAAACAAGATGAAAAGGTAAAAGACAAG
>CAMDGJ010000157.1 GCA_945897545.1 Flavobacterium psychrophilum | reverse complement strand
TGGTAATTGAATTCTTTTCTTAAGTAGTTGTCTTTTTTTTCTTCTTTTTCTTCTTGTTTTTGTGAAGAAATCATTAATACATCGTTATCTACTTCAACGCTAAAATCTTCCCTTTTCATTCCTGGTGCCGCTAATTCAACTTCTATACTGTTATCAGTTTCTTTTAAATTAACAGAAGGTAGATTACTGCCCAATGCTGCAAAATTTTTATCTGACCAATCAAATAAATCTCTTGTAATAAAATCATCAAAAAAGTTGTGAACTGATTTGTTCGCCAATGTCGGAAATAATCCGGATCTTTTAACTAAAGTTTCCATAATTTTAAATGTTTAATTGTTTAAAAAAAGTTTATTAAAGTTAGCCAAAACAGATTAAAAATAAAATTACTATAACAAATAATTAACGCTTAAATTATTAGTAGCAAGAAAGTTGTCAATAAAAAAGCGCCTTTCAGTTTATGGCTAAAAGGCACCTTTTATGATGGTATAACACTTAAATATATATAATTAATACCAGCGTTTTTTGTTCTGCTTTGAAACTTCTGATTTCCTTGATTTGTGTGCTCCACCACTTCGGTTTGAATTCTTTTGTGCTGAGCCTTGAGCCGTTTCAGGATTTCCAGAATGCCAAGGATAAGGATGGTCACTTATCGTTTTCACATCGACTTTGATTAATTTTTGAATGTCCTTCCAATATTGATGTTCGTCTTTACTGCAAAAAGAAATAGCAATTCCTTCATTTCCTGCTCGGCCTGTTCTCCCTATACGATGAACGTAAGTTTCGGGAATATTGGGTAAATCAAAATTGATTACAAAGGGCAATTGATCAATATCAATACCACGGGCTGCAATATCTGTAGCAACGAGCACTCCAATTTCTTTATTTTTAAATGCGTCTAAAACGCGTTGTCTGGCATTTTGTGATTTGTCTCCGTGAATGGCTTCGGCTGCAATATTGTTTTTTCGCAATGCTTTAACCACATTGTCTGCACCGTGTTTGGTTCTTGAAAAAACCAACACATCCGATAAATTTTGATTTTTTATCAAATGATACAATAAATTTCTTTTTTCGGTTTTTTCGACAAAATAAATGTGTTGTTCTACATTTTCGGCGGTAGATGAAACGGGAGATACTTCGACCTTTTCAGGATCTTTAAGGAACATTTCGGCTAACTCTCGAATTGCTAATGGCATCGTAGCCGAGAACAATAAGGTTTGCCTGTTTTTTGGCGTAAGCTTTACAATTTTTTTTACGTCGTTTATGAATCCCATATCCAGCATTTGATCAGCCTCGTCAAGAACTAAGGTGTGCAAATGATCTAAATCTATAAAACCTTGTTTGTGCAAATCTAGTAATCGTCCTGGTGTTGCTACCAGAATATCAACTCCTTTTCTTAGACTGTCCACTTGCGGAACTTGCGAAACTCCGCCAAAAACAGTGAGTTGTGTCAAGTTGGTATATTTTCCATACGTATCAAAACTTTCTCCAATTTGTACTGCTAATTCGCGAGTAGGTGTCACAATTAAGGCACGAATTTCTTTGGCCTTTTTTGATGAACCAACAATTCGGTGTAATTGATGTATGATGGGTATTGCAAATGCAGCCGTTTTTCCTGTACCAGTTTGAGCGCAACCTATTAGGTCTCTTCCAGCTAAAACCAATGGAATGGATCGTTCTTGAATAGGGGTGGGTTGGGTATAGCCTTCTTCAAATACGGCTCTTTGTATACTTTTTGAAAGTGATAAATCTTCGAATAACATAATTTACGTATTAAACATCTTGTAATAAGTACAAAGATAGTTTTGCAAAGATAGGATTATTATTTTGTGGTAAATCGAGAATGAATTGTTATGACGAATTTAAGGATTAAATTTTAGCGCCGTATTGCTATACCTTAAGACCTAAGAGGTTTTTATAACCTCATTGATCTGCTCTGAAAAATTGAAAGTCTATAAATTCAACCTTCTATTTGCATTCGCAATTTTAAAAACAAGAATATTTTAGTAGGTAGGTTCAATACTATTATTTGATTTTATAAAATCAGTAACCAAATAACCAATTAGTTTTCCTATCAAATGATTATTTTTTTCCTCTCCCAAATCAGGTGCTCCTTCGCAAATGTGTAAATAGGCTGCGTTTTTATTTTTTCCGAAATAAGTTATAAACTGTCGAAGTTCCTCAATAGAAAAACCACTCAAAGTCATTGCGCTACTCGCAATATTTGGAATGGCATCCAAATCAATTTCTATTCCGTAAAAATCATTTTGAATAAATTCTAAGGCTTGTCCGAGTTCCTGATTAAAGTTCTTTTCTTTCCGAATATTAATACTATCGTAAGTGTTGTAACGGACTCTTTCTTCAATTTTTTTGATAATGTCAAGAACGCTTTTCGAGGTATAGTTTTCGTGTAAGCCAAAAATGAAATACTTTTTCAAAAAACCTTCTTCAAAAGCATACGAAAAGCCGTTTCCGCTGTGTCGTCCTTCCAGAATCCTAAAATCTGAATGTGCATCAAAATTAACGGCATTGACGGCCTTTCCTTTCGCAAGTGCAGTTCCTTTTATGTTTCCGTATGAATTATTGTGGCCACCACCAATAATTATAGGAATTTTACCCAATTTTACAATATTAAAAATTACATGTGAAACTTCTTTATCAATTTTTTCAACCAGTTCGCTTAATTTTTTCCGGTCATCTATATTATTAAAGTTTAGATCTTGCACTTCTTTCATTTCCTCACACACATCTAATTGTCCTAAAACAAGTAGTTGATTTCCTTTGCAAAAACGATTATGCTGAATGTTTGCGATACTTCCTATAGCACTTTCCCAAGCTGAAGCCGCACCAGGTCTTCCATAATTTGCTCTTACACCAATATCTTCTGGGATTCCAAATAAAACATATTTGGTCTCTGAACTTTTCATAAAGGATACTGGATCTACTCCTTTTGGAATAGTTAGCATCTTTTCACCAAATTTGATTTCTCCACTTCGGTGGTTGGTAACTTTTGCAAGGTCATTAATCGTAAATGGGACGAGTTTTTCCATAAAAATTTATAAGCGTCAAATATAATATAATTGTTAAGAAAACGTTCTGACTTGAAATTAAATTATTAAATTTGTACCAAAACATAAAAAAAATGGAACAACAACAGAACAATTCAAGCACAAGTCTAAAGGTAATTATTGCCATTTTAGCAATTTTATTAGTTGGAAGTTTATTTTATATTTATAAACTGACCAACGATGCCAAAGCAGTTCAGACAGAATTCACAAAAACACTTTCAGAGAAAGAATTGGTTTTGAAAGATTTACAGGAGTTAAAAACGACCTATGATGCAGCAATTGCAGAAAACACCTCTATGTCAGAAGAATTAATTGTAGAAAGAGACAAAGTGGTAAACTTGATAAATGAAGTTAATAAATCAAAAGGCGATGCTTCAAAATACAGATCGCAATATGCTAAATTAGAAAATAACATGAAGGTTTTGATAGCCGAAAATGAAGGCTTGAAAAAAGAAAATGTAACTTTGACTACGCAGCGAGATAGCACAGTTGTTGTGTTAGGAGAAACTAAAAAGAATGTTGAAGCATTAACAGGTCAAAATGAAGAACTAGCGAAAGTGGTTGAAAAAGGTTCAAAATTGACTGTTTTAAATACAAAAGGTTCCGCTTTTAGATTAAAAAGTTCTGGAAAACAAATTGAAACAGAAAAAGCTGGTAGAGCAAATGTTCTTAGAATTAGCTTTACAATTGCCGAAAATCAAATTGCAAAATCTGGGGATAAGTCGTATTATGTTCAAGTTATTGATAGCAAAAATAATGTTTTAGGAGACAAGCAAACGGTGTCTTTTGAAGAAAAATCATTGACTTATAGTTTCATAACCAATGTAAAATACGAAAACAAAACCGTTCAAGTTTCACAAGACTTGCCAGGTAAAGATTTTGCGAAAGGGACGTATTTTGTAAATATTTTTGATCAAGATCAATTGGTTTCTAAAACAAGTTTTACTCTGAAATAGTAGCAACAAAATTAATAAAGGAAAGAGGAGCAGATGTTCCTCTTTTTTTATGCAATAATTTTGCCTTCAATAAACACCATTTCTATCAAATTACTACCAAAAGCATACGGCAATTGATAATAGGAGGAAACGGGTTTTGTGATAATTAAATTGGCTTTTTTGCCAATGGTGATGCTTCCGTGGGTTTTTGAAATTCCCATTGCATAAGCTCCGTTTATAGTGGCAGCATTTATGGCTTCTTCGGGAGTCATTTTCATTTTAATGCAAGCAGTCGAAACAACAAAGTTCATGTTTCCGGATGGAGTGGAACCTGGGTTAAAATCGCTAGCGACTGCTATTGGCAAACCTTTTGCCATCATCTCACGAGCTGGAGTATAAGGAATTCCAAGAAAATAGGAGCAAGAAGGCAAGGAAACCGGCATTGTTTCGGTGTTTTTTAAGGCTTCAATATCTTCGGGATTCATTATTTCAAGATGATCTACAGACAGCGCTTTAAATTTTACTGCTGCTTGAATTCCACCAATAGAGTTGAATTGATTCACATGAATCTTTGGTTGTAATCCAAAACGGATTCCGGCTGCCATAATTTGCTCGGTTTCGTCTATTGTGAAATATCCGGTTTCGCAAAACACATCTATATAATCGGCCAAATGGTTTGTAGCAATTTCAGGAAGCATTTGGCTAATGATCAAATCGATATATCCTTTTCTATTTGTCGCATATTCCATTGGAAAAGCGTGTGCTCCAAGAAAAGTGGCTTTAATCGTAATGGGATATTCTTCTGATAATCTTTTGATTACTCGAAGCATTTTTAGTTCACCATCGAAAGTCAGTCCGTAACCCGATTTTATTTCAACAGCGCCAGTTCCCAAACGCATTATTTCTTCGAGTCGAAGTTTCGATTGATTAAAAATTTCTTCTTCTGAAGTTTCGCTGAGTTTTTGCGCCGAATTTAGTATACCGCCACCACGGTTGGCAATTTCTTCATAGGTAAGTCCGTTGATTCTATCGACAAATTCCTGCTCGCGATTTCCTGCATAAACAATATGCGTATGACTGTCGCACCAGGTTGGCAAAACTATTTTCCCATCAACATCAATACATTTTTCCGGATTTATATCTTGTTGTAAATCATCCATCGAGCCAAAATCAGCAATTAAATCATTCTCAATCAGCAGAAAAGCATTTTTAATTGTGGGAAGTTCAGCCATTGCAGCACCAGCAACTTTCAAAATCGAAGCGTCTCGCACTTGAAGTAATTCCTTGATGTTGATGAGGAGCGTTTTCATTTGGTATGTATTTGCATCTGTAAACCTATAAGGTTTTTAAAACGGTATAGGTTTTACTTATCCGCTATTCAGAAACCTTTATTTCGAACATTTTGTCCCAGTTTTTACCGGTCACAAAAATGGTTTTTGTTTTTGGATTGTAAGCGATTCCGTTCAAAAAATCGTTAGGTCCAACATTGATATATTTCCGCAAACCTGACATATTCAATATTCCTTCAACAGCACCAGTTTTTGGATCAACAACTGCAATTGCCTCTTTTTCCCAAACATTGGTGTAGATTTTTCCGTTAATCCATTCAAGTTCATTTATAGCTTTTATTTTTAAATTTCCGGAATAAACATTGACATAATCAATCATTTTTTGAGTTTCTGGATCCATTTTCCAAATTTTCTCGGTTTTATCCGTTTGGTAAATGTATTTCCCGTCATTGGTCATTCCCCAACCTTCAATGTCTTTGTCGTAAGTGAAGGTTTTTTCTAACTTCCAAGTAGCAGCATTATAGATAAATCCTGTTTTATTTTGCCATGTTAATTGAAATATTTTATTGTTGATAATGGTAATTCCTTCTCCAAAATATTTTGAATCTAAATCAATTTGTTTGAAAACTTTTCCTGTTTTATAATCGTATTTTCTCAAATATGATTTGCCGTTAAGGCCTGTACTTTCGTACAACGTATCTTTGTAAAACTCTAAACCTTCGGTGAAAGCCCCAGTATCGTGGGGATAAGTATTTACAATGGTATATTTCAATAATTTAGGCGTAATATTCGAAACTAACTCAATCCGTTTTGTGGCTTCAGAATTATCTCCTTCAAAATACACTACCGCTTTTAGATATTGATAGCCTAAGCGTTGGTTTTTTAACTCGAAAGTTAGTTTGTCAATCCCTTTTTTAGAGCCTATTTTTGTATCGTTGACAAAGTAAACAATACTGTCAATGGTTTTTGAATTCGGATTTAAAACGCCCAATTCTAAAGCTTCCTGTGGTTTATATTGTGCCGAAAATTTCGAATCGTCGAAAGTAAATAAAGTATTTTCACCTTTTTTTGCACCTCCGCAATTAGCCAAAGTGATTCCTAATAAAATGATAAATAGGAAGTTATAATTTCTCATAATTTTTATTTTTGATGATGCAATATACAACGATATTTTATAGGTGCAAAGCTCTTGCGAAATATAAAATAGATTGTATATTTGCATCGGCAAGTCCTACACGACCAGCTCCTGCAAAATCCCCCAGGATGGGAAC